>DAPKRP010000948.1:0-3532 GCA_031800515.1 Polyangiaceae bacterium LLY-WYZ-14_1
ACCCCGACCCCGTCTCCGGCCGCCTCCGACCCGGCTCCGGCCGCCCCGGCGGCGCCCCCGTCGAGCCAGGGGGCGAGCGCTGCGGCGGCGTAGGAGGCGAGCCCCAGGGCGGCGGCGGCGATGGGCGCGGTGAACCCGGCGAGGAGGGAGATCCAGCCGGCCATGAAGCCCGCCGCGGGATGGATCGTCCGCCGGAGGAACACGTACTCCCCGCCGGACTCCGGGATGGCCCGGGCCAGCGCGCCGTAGCTCGACGCGCCGAGGAGGGCGAGGGCGCCGCCGGCGAGCCAGGCGAGGAGCACGAGCCGTCGGTCTCCGAGGTCGGCGATGGCGAAGCCGCTGGTGGTGAAGACCCCCGCCCCCACCATGTTCGCCACGACGAGGGCGACGGCGCTCCCCAGCCCGAGGCGACGGGCGCCGTCCCGCCGGGGCGTCGGCGCGGGCCCGGTCACCCGGAGGCCCGGCTGCCCGGCGTCCCCGCGCCGCCGCCGCTGCCCCCGCCGTCCGCCGCCGGTCCCGGGACCGAGGCCCGGGAGGTCGAGACGCCCTCGTCCGCTCGGCCGTAGGTGCGGACCAGCTGCTCGCTATCCCAGCCCTGGTCCCCGGCGTTCGGCATGGCCCGGGCGATGTCGTCCCGGAGGACCCGCTCCGCCTCTTCCGCCCGACGCCGGACCAGGTCGACGAAGTCGTCCCGCCCGTAGCTCGAGGCGAGCTCCCGCACGAGCGCTTCGTCGTGTCGCCGAAAGCGCTGCGCCGCCCGGTGGGCCCGGTGGGCGCGGACGCCGAGGGCCCGGAGGGCATCGGTCCCCATCCGGAGGGCGGAATCGAAGGTCTCCCGGTAGACGTGCTCGCAGCCGTCGGCGAGGAGCTCGTAGGCATCCACCCGCCCGTTCGCCCGGCTGAGCACGTGGAGCTGGGGGAAGTTGCGGACGGCGGTCTTCGCGATCTCTCGGTTCTTTTCCGGTCGGTCGAGGGCGAGGACCAACACCTTCGCCTTCGCCGCCCCCGCCGCGAGGAGGAGGTCGTAGCGGCTCGCGTCCCCATAGAAGACCCGGCGGCCGAAGCGGCGGAGAAGCTCGACCTGGTCCGGGTCGGCTTCGAGGACGGTGGCGCCGATGCCCTCGGCGGCGAGGAGCCGGCCGACGATCTGACCGAAGCGGCCGTAGCCGGCGATGACCACCGGGTTGCCTCCTTCCGGCTCGTCGTATGCCCGGTCGTCGAGGCGTTCCCGGGTGCCGACCCGGGGCCGGATCACGTGGTCGTAGAGCAGCATCGACAGGGGGGTGAGCGCCATCGACAGGGCGACCACCACGACGAGCAGCGCGGCGAGCTGCCCGGTGAGCACCCCGGACTGGTCGGCGAAGGAAAACAGGACGAAGCCGAACTCACCCCCCTGGGCGAGGGCGAAGGCGAAGAGCATCGTCGCGTCGATCCCGAGGCCGAAGCCCCGCCCCAGGGCGAGCAGCACCACGAGCTTCCCCACCATCAACGCCAGCACCAGCCCGGCGACGGTTCCCGGCATCGCCCCGACGAGGCCGAAATCCACCGATGCCCCGACGGCGATGAAGAACAAGCCGAGGAGCAGCCCCTTGAAAGGCTCGATGTCGCTCTCGAGCTCGTGCCGGTATTCGCTGTTGGCGAGGACCACCCCGGCGACGAAGGTGCCGAGGGCCGGGCTCAGGCCGACCTGGGTCATCAGGAGGGCGATCCCGATCACCAGGAGCAGCGCGGCGGCGACGAAGACCTCCCGAAGCCGGGCCCGGGCGATGAATCGAAAGGCGGGCCGAAGGACGAAGTGCCCGCCGATGACGATCCCGGCGACGGCGCCCAGCACCGCGAGGGTCTGGGCCCAGGCGGGTAGCCCGGACACCCAGGTCGCCGCCGCCTCGTGGTGACCGGCGTCGGCCCCGCCGCCGTAGTGGCCGCCCGTCGGTTGCGTCGCCGGGGTGGCGGCGAGGAGCGGCATCACGGCGAGCATCGGGATGACCGCGATGTCCTGGAAGAGCAGCACGGCGAAGGACGACTGGCCCCCGGCGGTGCGCATCAGGTCCTTCTCGTCGAGGGTCTGGAGGACGATGGCGGTCGATGAGAGCGCTAGGATCATCCCGATGGCGATCGCCTGCCGCCAGGGGGTGCCGAAGGCCAGGGCGGCGCCGCCGACCACCGCGGAGGTCAGCAGCACCTGGAGGCCGCCGAGCCCGAGGATCGGCGTCCGCATCCGCCAGAGCAGGGCCGGCTCGAGCTCGAGACCGACCAGGAACAGCATCATCACCACGCCGAACTCGGCGAAGTGCATGACGTCTTGCCCTTCCTCGCCCACGAGGCCGAGCACGAAAGGCCCGATGGCGATGCCGGCCAGCAGATAGCCGAGGACGCTGCCCAGACCGAGGCGCTTGGCGACGGGGACGGCCACGACGGCCGCCGTCAGATAGACGAAGGCCTGAAAGAACAACCCGTCTCCGGTCATTCCCCGGCCTCCTTCGCCGGCACCGCCGGTCGGATCACCGTGTCCAGGGCGGCGTTGACCCGGGGGAACTGGCGGGCGGCGTCCTCGTCGAAGGCATCGTCCCGGAGCGCTTCGAGGAGCCGACGGTAGTCGGCGGCATGGGCGTCCATCTCATCCCGGCGCATCCGGTGGGTGCCGTGGGCGACGAAGGGGGGCAACCACGCCATGTTGCAGAGCACCGCGGTCTGCTCGAGCGGGCGAAGGAGCTCGGTGACGGTGAATCGATTGGTGCCGTCGGCCTGGTAGGCCGCCTCGCCCCCGCCGGCGGTGATCGCGTGTATCACCCGCTTGCCCCGGAGGGCGTGGCCGTTCGGGCCGTAGGCCCAGCCGTGCTCGAGGACGAGGTCGAGCCACTGCTTCACCAGCGGCGGGACGCTGTACCAGTAGAGGGGGTGCTGAAAGACGTAGACGTCGTGGGCCAGGAGCGCCGCCTGCTCCGACGATACGTCGACGTCGTAGTCCGGGTAGAGCTCGTAGAGGTCTCGGACGGTGATGCCCGCCACGCCCCGGGCCGCCGCGACCAGGCGCCGGTTGACCCGGGAGGCCTCGAGGGCCGGGTGGGCGAACAGCACCAGCACCCGGCGGGCGACGTCGAAACCGGTCACCATGGGCCGCCGATTCTGGCGGACCCGGGGACGGCGGTCGAGGCGTCAACCCGGGAGCCCGAGTCGTTCCCGGATTCGGCCCGCGACCGCCTCCGGCGGACCGAGGGCGCCGTCGACGGCGAGCTCGCCGGGCCCCGGCGGCTCGAGCTCCCGGAGCTGGCTGTCGAGGAGGGCCGCGGGCAGGAAATGGTCCCGGCGAAGGGCGAGGCGCCGGACGAGCTCCTCCCGGTCGACGTCCAGAAACACGAACCGCACCCGGTCGTCGACGGCGAGGCGCGCCCGATAGCGCGCTTTCAGGGCGGAGCAGGCGAGCACCGCCGAGGTCCCATGCTGGAGCTGCTCCCGGAGGAGCGCCGCCAGCCGGTCGAGCCAGGGTGCCCGGTCCCCGTCGTCGAGGGGGGTGCCGGCGCGCATCTTCCGG
>DAPKRP010000949.1:0-2576 GCA_031800515.1 Polyangiaceae bacterium LLY-WYZ-14_1
CCAGCTGAGCCCGGGTGTCGGCGACGATCCAGTCGACGGCCTCGTCCTCCCGGCCGAGCTCCGCGAATCGAACGAGGCCCTCGTCGAGCCCTTCGACGCAGGAGGAGAGGCGGGCGAGGGTCTTCGCCTCTCGAAGCGCGGAGAGTCGGGTCTCCGGGGACGCGAGGCGGGGAGCGAGGGCGTCGACCCGTTTGGCGATGACGGGTGGTGCGAGCTCCGCCAGCCAGGCGCGGTCTTCTGGAAGGTCGCTCTCGGGCGGGTCTCCCCGAGGCCGGGGCGCGCCCCGGCCGTTCGCCTCGCAGTAGCTCGTCACGACGGCGAGGCCCTGGGCGGCGACCAGGCCATGTCCCTCGTAGGAGAGCAGTCGCCGTCCGACGACGGGGCGACCCCGGTGGAGCCCCTCGAGGGTTAGGACAGGGAGCCCGAGGGGCGCGCCATCGGCGCCGCGCCATCCTGGGGCCCGCCCGAGCAGCCCCTCGATGGTCGCCCGAAGGGACCCCGACCAGGGGTCTCCGCAGGCGGACGCCGGTCCCTTGCCGCAGGCGAGCAGGAGCACGAGGGTGTCCCGCTCGGCCTGGTCCCCGAGGGGCGGAAGGGGTTGGGCGGCGAGCTCCCGGGCCAGCTCCGGCCAGGTGCTTCCGCCATGCCGCTGGCTGGCCGCGGCGAGGGCGCCGAGGAGGGAGCCGGCGAGGGCACGGCCCTCCTCCTCGTCGTCGAGGGCCGGGCTTCCAGGGCCGGCGGGCTCTCCGTGGGCGAGGCGCCGCAGCGCGGAGAGGACCTCCGCCGCCGGGAGGTCCTCGTAGCCCTCCTCGGCGATGGCGCGGAGGTCTGCGGCGGCCTGCCGGCGTCGGTCCGCGTCTCCCCGGAGGAGCTCCCGGAGCACCTCGTCGGACTCGACGGACGCGAGGCCGAGCCGCTCGGCGGCCTCGCGCTCCCGGTCGACCGGGAGGGCCCGGGCGGCCAACGCCTCGAGCCCCGCTCCCAGACCGAAACACGCGACGAGGAGGAGGGCGCCGGGACGCACCAGACCGAGGGCGACCCCCCAGGCCGCGTTCGTCCGGAGGGCCACGTGGTCCGGAGCCCAGACCCCAGCGGCCTCTCGGCGAGCCACCGCCCGAAGCCAGCGACGGGCCCGGGACCAGGCGAGGATGCTCGTGATGGCGACGGGGTCGCAGAGAAGGCTCAGGACACCGATGCCCGACGGGGACCACCCCGCCTTCTCCTTCGGATGAGGAGGTGTCGCGACGGGCTGGGCTGGCGGGGCCTCGGTCGAGGCGGCCTCCTTCGACGGGTCGTCCCCCACGAGGACACGTTACCACCCTGCCCCCCCTCGGGGGAGGGCCAGCGGATTCGCGGGGGACGAGTACCCGGGACCCTTCAGCCGCGGACGCGGACGAAGAAGGGCTCTCGGATGCCCATCCGGCGGTGGAAGTTGCGCAGTCGGAAGATGAGGGCCTCGGTGAGCTCCTGGCCCTTACCGCTCAGGACGACGCCGTCCTTCGAGACCACCTCCGCCTGGAGCACCATGCCGACCCGCAGGTCGACGACGTGGGCCTCGACGATGCGGCCGACGTCCTGGTCGTGGCCCCGGACCCGGGACAGGGCCTCGACGACGGGACGGGTGTCCTCGTGGGCCGCCCCCCGGAGCACCCCGAGGGCGTCGGCCTCCGGAAGGCCCCGGGCGACGAGGCGCTCGAGCTCCATCGCCGCGGCGACGAGGCGCCGACCGAGGTCGATGGCGGCCTCTCCGGACACGGGCGGCGGCCAGGCGAGGCCCCGGAGGATCCCCCGCACCTGCTCGAGCCGTGGGATCTGCCGGAGGAGCCGGGCCGCGGTCTCCGGGAGTCGGCCGACCATCTCCGCCTCCACCTCGTCGAGCTCGGCGCCGGCGAGCCACCGCTGGGCGACCTCCGGCGGCAGGGTCACGACGGGCAGGTACGCCAGGGAGGCGGCGGCCTGCACCGGCCAGCGGTCGTCGTCGGGGACGCAGAGGGCGGCGAGGAGGCCGTCGACGTGGTCCTTGACCCGCGTCGTGTGCCCGAAGGCCTCCGGGTTGGCGAGGGACAGGATCTCCCCGAGCACTCGAAGGGAGCCCTGAAGGGTCTGGGCCAGGAGCACCCGCTCCGCGGCCCGCAGCCGCCGGAGCTCCCCCGCCGCCCGGACCGCTTCCCCGACGACGTCGGCGGGGCAGGGCTTGATCAGAAAGCGAAAGATCCCCGCCCGGTTGATCGCCTCCGTCGCGGCTTCGAGGTCGCCGTGGCCGGTGAGCATGATCCGGGTCGTCTCGGGCCAGCGAGCCCGCACCTGCTCGAGGAAGGCGATGCCGTCCATGCCGGGCATCTTCAAGTCCGAGACCACGACGTCGAAGGCGGGCTCCGCCTCCATGCGGGCCAGGGCCTCGGACGCGCCGGGGGCCGTCGCGAGGTCGAAGTCGAAGCTCAGGTGTCGGGACAGGCCTTCCAGCACCCGAGGCTCGTCGTCCACCAGGAGCAGCCGGAGGGACCCGTCGACGGTCTCACCGGGGGTGGAGACCCAGGCCGGGGTGGAGGTTGGGGAAGCGCTCCGGGAGGGCTCGG
>DAPKRP010000950.1:0-3639 GCA_031800515.1 Polyangiaceae bacterium LLY-WYZ-14_1
CGCCTCACGCCCTGGGTCGCGGATGCGACGCCCGAGGACGACGGCCGCCGGCGCCAGGCGGATGCGGGGCTGGTCGCCGACTGGACCGCCTGGGTCGCCGGGGTCGTCCACTGGGTCGCCGCCGGACTCCTCGGGGCCTGGCTCTGATGGCCGGGGAGCCGCCCCTGTCCGGGGGTGCGTCGGCGCGGCCGACCCGTCCTCTTCGGGATGCCCTCCGCCCCCGCTCCTGGTGGCCCGCCGCCCTGGCCCTCGAGCTCGCCTTCGGGGTGCTCGCGGTGCTGCCCGTCGCCTGGGCGGCCGGCGCCGAGCTCGCCCCGGGCCTGGCCCGCGCCACCTGGGTCACCGACCTCGGGCGCCCGCTTCCCCTGGTCCCCCTGGCCGTGCTCCTCGGCGAGGTCGTCGCCGCCGTCGCCACCCCGGCCGCCGCCGCCCTCGGCCTCTCCCTCCTCGGCCACTGGGCGGTTCTCGCCGCGGTGCTCACCGTGCTGCGACGGGAGGTCGGGGGCCTGCCCGTCGCCCCCCTCGAGCCCCTCGACCGACTTCCGGCGGCGGCGGGCCGCCACCTCGGCGCCTTCCTCCGGGTAGCGGCCGCCGCCCTCGGTGGCCTGGTCGTCGTCGGCCTGGTGGCCCGTTCGGTCGGGGCGGCGGCGGCGGCGCTCGTTCCGGACACCGCCCTCGCCGCCCTCACGCTGGGCGCCCTCCGGGCCCTGGTCTTCGCCCTCGGCGCCTGGATGGTCGGAGCGGGCGCCCTCCTCGCCCGGGTGCTCCTGGTGGTCGACGACCGGCGGCGGGTCCGTCGGGTCCTGCCGATGGTGCTTCGGGTCTGGCTCCGGGCCCCGGTCATCGGGCTCCTCCTGCCGACCCTGGCATCGGTCCTGGCGGCGGTGCCGGGCGCGGTGGCCCTCGGCGGCTGGCGGGACAGCGGCGGCGCCTCGGCGTGGGTCGTCGCCGCGGTCGTCGCGATGGTGCTTCGCGCCCTCGTCGGCCTGGTTGTCGCCGGCGCGCTGGTTCGCCTCGTCGCCGGGCATCCGGGTCTCGACGAGCTGCGCCGCACGCCGGACGCTCCCTTCGGCGTCCTCTCCCGTCTACGGGAGCGGCTGCGGGAATGGCTCCGAGGTCCCCCCGGCGCCGGTCAGCCGGAGAGGTAGGGGGCGAGCTGGGCGTCCACCTCGTCGAAGGCGTCCGGCCGCACCCCGTCCATGAGGCGCAGGACGTCCCCTTCCACCTTCCGGATCAGTCCGTGGTCGTGGAGGGCGGCGACGGCATTGTCGAGGCGGGAGCGGCTGACGCTCTCCCGCAGCTCGATCTCGCCGGAGACGTAGAGCCGCTGACCCAGGTTCAGGGTGCGCCGGACCCATTCCTTCTGGGGAAGCCCCTCCCCGTCCAGGAGCTCCCGGGCCCCCCGGGCGGCGAGCCGGTAGGACTCGAAGTAGGTGCGGATCATGTTGGCGTAGAGGCGCAGCCGGTCCGGGCTCTCTTCCGGAGGCGGTAGGGCCCGCACCGTATCCCCGGCGACCTCCACCTCCCCGGCTTCCGTCATCGCCGCCAGGGCGTCGTCGAAGATCTCGTCGAACTCCGCGTCGACCCGGTACATGAATTCGTATTTGAACATCCGGGAGAGGCGTTGCACCCGCCGGCGCAGATCGGCCAGCGCCGCCGGCTGGTCCCCCGCCAGGCCGAGCCCCGAGGCGATGAGGGCGCTGGGCACGAAGAAGTGGAGGATGTTGTTCTTGTAGTACTCGACGGCGATCCGCCGTTCGTCCGGCGTGGCGTAGCTGACCTCGTCCCGCTTCTGGCGCACCGTGATGAGTCGGCCATCCCCGAACAGGGCGATGGTCTCGTCCAGGGTGTCGGCCCGAAGTCCCCCGTTCAGGGATAGAAGCGCCGGGGCCAGGGTGGCCCCGCTCCGGCGCAGGGTGTCGACGAGGAGCTCCGCCACCTCGACCAGCCGCCCCCGGGGGATGCCTTGGCGGCGATGGGCGAGCAGGACGGTGGCGATGAGGGCGACCGGCGTCACCACCGTCACCCGGTTGATCTCGTAGGTCACCATGTGGCCGATGCGTTGGACCAGCGTTCGCCGCTGGACCGGGGAGACGTCCGTTCCGGCGTCCCCGGTCGCCTGGCGGCTCGACGGCCGTTCCCGCATCACCGCCGTCTTCAGGGAGGCGAAGTCCAGGATCTCGCCGAACTGGACGTAGAGGCGCCCGTACCGCGACCGAAGCACCCGGGGCGTCTTGAGCAGCCCGCTGATGCTCTCCTTCGATTTTTCCCCGCCGGAGAGCTCGTGGACGTAGGACCGTTCCTCGATGATCCGCTCGTAGCCGACGGAGATGGGGACGAAGTAGATGCGCTTGTTCGGAAGCTTGAGGGCGGCGTCGACCACCATCGACAACAGCCCGAACTTGGGCGCCAGGAGCTTGCCCGTTCGGGATCGGCCCCCCTCCAGAAAGAACTCGAGGTTGAACCCTTCGACGATCAGTTTCCGCAGGTAGGCGTCGACGAGGGCCGGGTAGAACTTCCGCCCCCGGAAGGACCGCCGGATGAAGAAGCCGCCTCCACGCCGCAGCATGGGGCCGAGGGGCCAGAAGCTCAGGTTGTCGCCGGCGGCGATGAGGGGTGGCGAGACCGCGTGGTCGAAGAGCACGTCGCTCAGGACCAGATAGTCGACGTGGCTCTTGTGGCTGGGGAGCAAGATGAGGGTGCCCCTCCTGGCCGCCTCCCGGACGCGCTCGATGCCTTCCTGGTCGACGACCAGGCCGTCGTAGAGCCGATTCCAAACCCAATCGAGGAAGCGATGAAGCCAGGGAAGCCAGTGGGGATTCTGGGCGGCCATCAATCGCTTGAGCTCCCGCACCGCCTCCTTTTCCACGGACTCGATGGTTCGCTGGGTGGTCCGGGCGTGCGCCTCGACCGCCTTCTGGACCCGGGGGCTCCGGAGAAGCTCCTCCCGGATCCGAGCGGGGCTCTTCTTCGTCGGACCCAGGACGACGGTGCGCTCCCGCTCGATGCGACGGAGCATCGCGAAGCGGACCTTGTCCGCCAGGGTGGCGTCGTCGAGCTCGACGTTGTCGGCGACGAACCGCCCCAGGTCGAAGGATCGTCCGGAACGGAGTAGGGCGTTCCGATAGTTGAACAGGAACTGAAAGAAGACGCGGATCCTTCCCGGGTATTCCCGGGGACCGAAGATGGCGTCCATGAGGCTGAAGCGATGCTTGCCGGGCACCTTCGTCCAGACGAAGGTCTGGGGCACCAGCAGGATCGGGCGGTCCATCCGACGCTGGCAGGCCACCAGGACCCGGATCAGATCGACCTCGAGCTCGGCGCCCCGGCGCTGGGGCCGGATCATCCGGGGGGGGCGGCGCAGAAACAGAAGCGCGCTGTATCCCTCTTCGACGGTGCTCCGAAGCGCCTCGTCCTCCGGGATCTGTCGGCGAAGGCGGATGCGCCGCCCGCCCTTTCCGAAGGGCTCCAGGATCCAAAGGCCCAGGTCGTTGACGAAGCGAACCAGGGGCAGCCCGAACTTCTTCAACAGGAAGTCCAGGCAGAGGAAGTCGAGGAACGAGATGGACCGCATCACGTACACGACGACCCCGGCTTCCGAGGCGCGCTTCACCTCACCGCTCCACCGGTGGTCGACGT
>DAPKRP010000951.1:0-3591 GCA_031800515.1 Polyangiaceae bacterium LLY-WYZ-14_1
GGTGCTCTCACGGGACCCTAACGCGGCCCAGGAGGCGTTCTGATCGCCCCTCTGAGAAGACGCTGCCTAGCCGGTGAGCCCGAGGGCGCGGGCCCGTTCTTCCCGGAGATCGAGAAACGACCGGTCCCAGACTGGGGTGCACTCCGGGTCCCAGGCGGGCACCGGCAGCAGGTCCCGGGCGGCGAGATCTTCGAAGAGCTGCGCCTCCGCCGGCGGCTCCCGGGAGAATCGGTAGGGGTTCCGGTGTCCAGCGTCCCGCAAGGTCGGGTAGGTGGTGTCGTCCCGCTCGATGAGGGTCAGGAGCTCCGCCCCCCGGCGCGCCATTCGGTCGAGAAAGGCCAGGTCGTAGGGCCCGATCTGGCGCCGCGCCGCCGGGTCCCGGCGGACCCAGCGCGCCCAGTCGTAGCCGTAGATGAAGTCGTGGGCGTAGCGGAAGCGGATGGGGGTGGCACGTCCGTAGAGCGCCTGAAGCCCCACCAACCGGTCCCGCATCGCGACGATGCGGCCCACGGGGTCAACCGGGTCGCGGGCCGCCCCGCGCCAGATCGAGGCGACCAGGAGGTCCAGATCCCAGAACACGTTCTCCGGGAAGTGCTCGAGGATGGCTCGGGCGACGGCGGCGACGGCATCGACGAAGGCCTCGACGACGGGGGCCTCCGGACCCGGCTCGTCGTTCAGCAGCTCGCCGACCAGCTGGGTGAGGGAGGTGGCTCGATCCCGCCCCGGGGCGGCGGTGCGGCGGCTTCCCCGGCTCAGCACCTCGTCGACGGCGACCAGGCGCTCGGTCGCGGCATGGGGATCCCGGGGGTCCCCGTCGTCGTCCTCCTCCTCCTTCTTCGGGGAATCCTTCATCGGAGCGCCAGGGCCGTCCACAGCCAGAGGATGGCGAGAACGGTGCCGCTCCGCCAGGCGGCCCGGTGCAGAGCGGCCTTGTACCGCCCCTGGGCGACGAAGGCGTTGGTCACCGCGGCCGGGCTCGCCCGGAACACCGGAGGCAGCAGGCGCGCCGCGAGCCCGGCGGCGATCAGGCAGGCGACTCCGAGGCCGACGAGCGTCGGTCCGAGCGGCGCCATCGACGCCGAAGTAGACCCGCCGACGCCCGGGCGATCGACGAGGGCCGCGATGACGGCGCCGAGGCCGACCGCCGCCCAGCCGGCGACCCCGGCGACCATCGCCTGCCCCACGAGGGCCCGGGCCCGGGGGTTGCCGAAGGCCGTCGTGATGGTGCGCTTGCCCCCTCGCCGATCGCTCACCTCGTCGGATAGTCCGCTCGCGACCGCGCTTCCCAGGCTCATCGGGAGGTAGCCGGCCAGGACGCCGGCGGCGAGCCAGCCCCAGAGCTCCGGGCCGGCGACCCCGGGGCCTCCCTGGAGCCAGGCGTTCAGGATCGGCAGGACCGCACCGATGCCCAGGGCCTCGAGCAGCTCGCCGCCGCCGCGATAGTTCAAGCGGAGGGGAGGGAAGGTGTAGGCGAGGAAGAGGGACAGGGCGACGACGGCGCCCAGGGTGAGCCCCGGTCGTCCGAGCCCCCACTCCCCCAGGAGGGCGATCGACAAGGCGGCGGCGCCGGCGGCGAGGCCTCCCCGGAGCACCGCCGCCGCGGGGAGGATGCCGTCGGGGATGGTCTTCGGGCTGCAGCCCTCGGGAAACAGCCGCCGCTTGAGGGCGTCGACCCGCCGGTCCCCCCAGTCGTTCAAGAGGACGATGAAGCCCGTGTTCGCCGCGGTGAACAGCACGCCGACGAGAAGGGGCGCGCCGGCGACTCCTCCGGCGGCCACCGCCCCCGCCGCCTGTCCGAGGAAACAGGGGACCAGGGTCTTCGGCCAGCTCGCCGGCTTCACCGCGTAGAGCCAGAGCCGTACAGTGTTCCGGGTGCTCACGGGCGCCTGACCTGGCACGGGCTCGTCACCTGGGCTTGCCGTTTTCTTCGGCGACATGACGGGGCCCGACGCGCCATGGAGGACCGATGCCGGACATGCAAGGAACGACCATCAACGGCAGGACCGGGGTCTGGACCCGGGACGCTCTCTATCGGGTCGAAAACGCCATCCTTCAGCAGACCATGGCCGCCCGTACCCCCGAGGCGGTCGAAGCGGCGATCAGCTACGCCCGGTTCCTGCGGATGTCGAACCTCGGCTCCAGCAACTACCCCCTGTTCCTGAAGATGCTGGAGATCGAGAACCATTGGGTGCTCGACGCCCTCATCGGCGAGCAGGATCCCTTCCTGCTGCTGGCCTCGATCCCGCCGAATCGGTTTCTCATCCAGCGTAGCTTCGAGCTGCTCACCCGCTGGAGGCCGGGGGGCATCTACCCGAAGACCCTCGCCATCGTGCTGGGGGTCCTGCAGAACGCCTACAGCTCGCCCCGGGACGGCTACAAGACCTACCAGCTGACCATCGCCGACGTCGACAATCTCGGGAAGCATCTCGAGAAGGACAAGGGCCAGAGCGACCCCCGGAACCGGGTCATCCTGGACATCCTCGACCGGGTGGCTTCCCTGGAAGGGCTCCGCCTGGACGACAACATGGAAGGCGTCGCCCGCCAATCCATGCGCATCCGGGGGAACTTCTTCGACAACACGAAGACCCTCGAAGACTGCATCCCCCAGGTGCTGCTGGTCCGGGGGGACTACCGAAAGGACGAAGTGCCTCCCCGCACGGTCTTCATGGGCAACTCGGGGTTCGACGGCGAAGCGCTACACAGCGGAGTGCGGTGATGGATTTCGAATTCGATCGCGACGAGTGGACGCAGGACAACATCTCGGAGATCGAGAACCGGCTCCTGCAGAACATCCTGGAATGCCGGACCCCGGAAGCGGTCGAGGCGGCGATGACCTACGCCCGCTTCCTTTCCAGCATCGGCATCACGCCGGAAAACTACCCGATATTCCTCCTGATCCTGGACATCGAAAACCACTGGGTGATCGACGCCCTGATCGGGGACCGGGACCCCTTCCTGCTGCTCAGCCCCATCCAGCCGAACGAGTTCATCGTGAGCCGGGTGTTCCGGATGATGACCCGCTGGCCCAAGGGCGGGATCTACGGGAAGAATCTCTCGGTCATTCTCGGCGTGCTCCAGGCGGTCTACAGCTCCCCCCGGGACGGCTACCGTATCTACCGCCTGAAGATCTCCGATGTGAACGCGATGGGCAAGCACCTGGACAAGGACAAGGGCCAGGACGACCCCCTCAATCGGGCGATCCTCGAAGTGCTGGAGAAGATCTCCGAGCTCGAAGACCGGACGGATCCGGACATGGAAGAGGTGGCCCGCCATGCCGCCGCCGTCCGGAACGCCTTCTTCGACGACCGGAAGCGCATGGACGAGGTCATCCCGCCGGTGCTGCTGGTCGCGAAGGCGGACCGGCAGGAGGTGGCGCCGCGTCGCCAGGTCCCCCTGCGGGACGCCGGCCTCCCGACCATCTCCGCCGCCAGCGCCGGGAGCCCCACCTTCGAATCCTCCACCGGGAATCAGGAGTCCCCCCGGGAGGAACCGGAAGACCGGGAAGCCGTCGGCGCCTGACCTGACCGGGCCAGGCGGGGGTCAGCGGGGCGTCGGTTCGCCGTCGTCCCGCCGCTCCCCCGGCGCCGGCCG
>DAPKRP010000952.1:0-2246 GCA_031800515.1 Polyangiaceae bacterium LLY-WYZ-14_1
GGGCCTCGTCGCCGACGTCGATCCGCAGGAAGTCCCGCTCGGCGACCTGGAGGGCGACCTCGACCCGGGCCATCTGGACCAGGAGGGCGACGGGCATCTGGGGGGCGGCGAGGTCCCCTTCTTCCACGGCGATGGAGGCGACGGTGCCGTCGAAGGGGGCCCGGAGGGTGCTCCGGGCGCGCCGGCGGCCCGCCGCGCGCTGGGCGGCGGCGAGCTGGGCGACCTGGGCCTCCGCCGCTCGGAGCCGGGTCTCCAGGGACTCGAGCTGGGCGATGGCGGCGGCGCCCTGACCGACCAGCCCCCGGATCCGCTCGAGCTCGCTGCGGAGCTCGTCGCGATTGGCTCGGGCCACCTCCTCTGCCGCCTGGGCCTGGGCGAGGTCGGCGGCGAGGAGCCCGGCGTCCAGGGTGACCAGGGCGTCTCCTTCGTCGACCTGGTCGCCTTCGGCGACGTGGATCTCGACGACTTTTTCGGGCACCTCGGCGGCCAGCCGGACTTCTTTTTCCCCTTGGACCTCTCCGAGCAGGGTCAGGGACTCCGTGGCCTCGTCGGCGACGACGGGCGCGACGGTGACCAGCCGGGCCACCTCCGGGGGCTCGGCGTCCTCGCCGCAGCCCACCGCCCCGAGGGCCCCGGCGGCCAAGAGGAGCCAGGCCGGTAGGTCGCGGAGCGGCCGACCCGTTCCGGGCCGCAGACAACGGTACTGCACAAAGCAGAGGTAGATCCGTCCAGCCTCCGGGGCCACTACCGTCCCGGTCGCCCGGGAGACGCCACGCCCCCTGCGGCGGCGCTCGGACCCGCTCGTCACCCGTCCGGGTGGAGTCCGTGCTTCTTCATCAGCTGGCGGAAGTACTTGCGGTCGAGGGCGGCCTCCCGGGCGGCTCCGCTGATGTTGCCCTGGTGGCGGCGCAGGAGCTCGGCGACGTAGTCCCGTTCGAAGACGACGAGCCAGCGTTCCTTGGCGTCTTTGAAGGTCGGGGGACGGGGCGAACCGGGACCCGGGGACGACCCGTCCGGCCCGGGGCCGTCCGGCCTGCCGGCGCCCTGGTCTCCGGCCGGGGCGGGGGCCGGGGCGGTCGCGGCGCCGACCCGGCGCTCCTGAGGGCGGACCACGTGGTCCGGGAGATGTCCCGCTTCGATCGTTCCCCCCTCGGCGAAACGCACCGCCCGTTCCAGGGCGTTGACCAGCTCCCGGACGTTGCCCGGCCAGTCGTGGGTCATCAGATGCTCGAGGGCGCCCCGATCGACCCGGCGCACCAGCCGCCGCCCCTTGGCGTCCCGGTTGAAGCGAGCGGTCTCCAAGAAGTGCTCGACCAGGAGCGGCACGTCATCCCGTCGGCGCCGCAGCGGGGGCAGCTCCAGCCGAACGACGCTGAGCCGGTAGAACAGGTCCTCCCGGAAGCGCCCCGCCCGCACCTCGTGCTCCAGCTGGCGATTCGTCGCCGCGATCACCCGGACGTCGACCTTGATCGGGCGGGCGCTTCCGACCCGTTTGACCTCCCGCTGCTCGAGCACCCGGAGGAGGCGCGGCTGTAGCTCGGTGGACAGCTCCCCGAGCTCGTCCAGAAAGACGGTGCCTCCCTCGGCGATCTCGAAGACGCCCCGGCGGCTCCCGACCGCCCCGGTGAAGGCGCCGCGCTCGTGGCCGAAGAGCTCGCTCTCGATGAGGTTCCGGGGGACGGCGCTGCAGTCGAAGACGACGAAGGGGCCGTCGGCCCGGGCCGAGCGCTGGTGGACCGACCGGGCGACCACGTCTTTGCCGGTGCCCGTCTCCCCTTCCAGCACCACCGTCGTGTCCGTCGGCGCGACCCGTTCGAGGATCGCGTAGAGCAGCCGCATGCTCGGGTGCGCCCCCAAGACCTCGCCGAAGCGGGTCGCCTTGGACGGGGTCAGGGGGAGCTCTTCGTCGATCGCATCGAAGCGCAGCTGGGTCTTGCCGAGCCAGAGCGCGCAGCCGGGCCGGAGGTAGGCGACCCGGACCTGGACCGTATCGACGAAGGTACCGTTGGTGGAATCCAGATCCTCGACGATGAAGCGATCCCCGTCGAGGAGGATCCGGCAGTGGTAGCGGCTGACGGTGCTGTCCCGGAGGACCAGGTCGTTGTCTTCGGCGGCGCCCACCCGGAGGAGGTCGGCGGTGAACTCGTGGCGAGCCACCTCCCCGGCGGGATCGACCGTGGCGAGCTCCCCGTCCCCGAGGCCGATCACGGTGAGCACGCAGCGGCGGAGGGCGATGCGATCCGGCC
>DAPKRP010000953.1:0-4708 GCA_031800515.1 Polyangiaceae bacterium LLY-WYZ-14_1
CGGCCAAGGGCGCCCGGAGGCTGCGTGTCCACCCCGTCGACGGCCCATCGACGAAGGCCGCCGCCTTCCCCCCGGCGCGCCGCACCGCGGACGGACCGACCCCCCCGTCCACCTCGTCGAGACCGGCCCGAATGCGGGCCCGAAGGTGCTCCGGGCAGCGGGCTCCGGCGACCGCCGCCCGGAGTTGCGCCTGGAAGGACCGCCGGAAGGCCAGCTCATCTCGGCAGGAGAGGCATCCGCCGAGGTGTCGGTCGAACTCGGCGTGGAGGGACGGGTCGAGCTCGCCGTCGAGGAACGTGTCCAGGTGCTCCCGGAACCATCGGCAGCCGCTCGGCACCGGCTGCTCGGTCGACGAGGACGAGGGGGTACGGGTCATCCCGCACCCTCCCCGTCGTCGACCCCGGCGGCGACCGGTCGGCTTGGGCCCGCCGTCCCCGCATTCGAGGAATCGTCCCGTTTCTCAGCGCGCCGCCGCCGATAGTCGTCGAGGGAGACCGGCGTCGTCCGCGCCTCGCCCTGGGACCGGTCCGAGCCGGCGGAGGCCGGGGCGCCCTCCTGGTCGTCCGGCGGTCGGGTGGCCGGGTCCGGCGGCTCGTTCGCCGCGGGCGCGACGATGCCCAGCTGCTCCGCCTGGGCGACCAACTGGGACTGCATCAGGCGCCGCGCTCGGTGCAGCCGGGACATCACCGTGCCCACCGGGCAGCCGGCGACCTCGGCGATCTCTCGATAGGACAGCTCTTCGACGTCGGCGAGCAGGACCACCAGCCGAAAGTCTTCCGGGAGCGCATCGAGCGCCCGCTGGATCTCGGCGGCGATGAGCCGGCGCTGCGCCTCTCCGTGGGGATCCGTCAGGCCCCGCATCGCCGCCCGGCTCATCACCCCGTCGCCGATGGGGTCCGCGTCCTCTCCTTCCAGCACGGACCGCTCCTTCGAGCTCCGCCGGAACCGATTGATGAACACGTTGGTCAGGATCCGGAGGAGCCAGGCCTTCATGTTCGTGCCCGCTTCGAAGCGGTCGTAGAAGCGATAGCCCCGGAGGAACGCTTCCTGGACGAGGTCGTCGGCGTCGCTCGGGTCCCGGGTCAGGCGCAGCGCGGCGCCATAAAGGCTATCCGCGTGGGGGAGCGCTTCCGCTTCGAAGGCGGCCCGCCGGGGGTCGCGTGGGGGTGTTCCGAACCAACCCATGGTCACCTCGATGGCGTAACCATCGGGACCTCTAGGTTATTCATTCCCACCGCCGGCGCGAGGGCCGTCCGTCGTCGACGGCCCCGGACGTCCCGTCTTCCCCGGAAGACGGGCCTCGTCACCGGCGGTCTCCGGGGGCTCCGACCCGTCGGGCTCGGCCGAGGGGGCGATCTCCCGGCCCGCGCCACGGCGCGCGAGCCGCCCTTCGAGCTCCTCGATCCGGGCGTGGAGGCGACCGACCTCCCCCTGGAGCTGCTCGACGTGACCGAGGGCGAGGGTCAGGAGGCCACGGACGCGCTCGTCCGCCAGCCGCTGGAGCTCGTCCAGGATCTCCCGGGGCGTCTCCCGTAGGCTGGTCATGAGCTGCTCGCCCCGCTGCCGGATGATGCCCTGCAGGGTTCCCCGCCCCGCCGCATCGGCCCGGCCGCTCTTCCGCTCTTCGAAGACGATCTGCGCCAGGGTCACCTCGGTGAGGTTTTCCTTGGTGCGGTTGTCGATGATCTGGACGTCTTCGCCGGCGCGCACGAAGGCCGCGACCTGGCTCAGGGTCACGTACCGGCTCTCCTGGGTGTCGTAGAGCTTCCGGTTCGCGTACCGCTTGACCAGCCGCGGGCGGCCGCTGGCGCCGGCGCCGAGGTCCGAGTCCCCGGCCCGGGACAGCGTCGGCGTCGAGGTCGTCGTCGTCTCGTCGGTCACGTCGGGGCCGATTCGGAGGCTCTGTACCCGTGGCCGGAAGCTCGAAACGGTATTCGCGCCGGTCCCGAACGCCATTCGCGGCGTGACGCTTTCCAGAGAGGGCGTTCGGCCCATTCCGGTCGCCGCGCCATGGGGGCGACGCCCGGTCCGCGCTGCCATCCCGGGTCGACCTTCCGGCCAACGGTTCTAGCGCGCCTCGCCGCAGCGCGTCAAGACGACGGGTTTCCTGCGGAAGTCCGCGTCCCCCGCCGCCCGAGACGCTCGCTGGTGGCCTCGTCGAGGGCGGTCGCCGGGCTCGCCGGCGCCTGGCGCGGTCGCCGGGAAACGGCAACGTTTCAGGGTGTCCGAGGCTGCCGAGACCTGTCAGCAGCTCGCCCGGCGCCTCGCCGGCCTCCGGGACCTGACCCTCCGGGTCCGCTACGTCCGCTCGGTGCTGGCGGAGCTCGATCCGATGGTCGCGGCGGACCTCCTGTTGCTGGCCCGGGGCGGTGCCGAGGAGCGCTCCCCGGGGCTCGGAGAGCTCCATCTGGCGGCCCTTCTCGGGCTGGCGGAGGACGACGCCGCGGCGCTCCGCAGCACCCTGGCGGACGCCGCGATGCGTCGGGGCCACGACGAGGTCGCCATGCTGCTGCGACCTTTCGAGGATCCCCCGCCGGAGGGGGTCACGGCGTCGTCGTCGTCGACGACGAAGAAGACCTCCCCCGCCGCCTCGAAGGGGGTCCCGGAACGAGCCGGTCGACCGCTGACCCTGGGGGAGCGGAAGGCCCTGGCGCGTCGCGCCGACCGGCCGACCCTGGAGCGCGCCCTTCGGGACCCGAGCCCCGAGGTCACCCGGGTTCTGCTCGGCAACCCGAGCCTGACCGAGCCCGACGTGGTGCGCCTTTCCGCCCGCCGGGACCTCGACCCGGCCGCCCTGGCCGCCGTCTTTCGTTCCCCGCGGTGGATCGTCCGCCCGGCGGTGCAACGAGCCCTGGTCAAGAACCCGAGCACGCCGCTGGCGGTCTCCCTCGGGCTCGCGCCCCTCCTCGAGGGCCCGGAGGCACGCCAGGTCGCCGAGGCCCCCGGCCTCGACCCCAGGCTCCGCCGGGCCTGCGACCGGCGCCCCGAGGTCCGCACCGTCCACTGACCGTTCGACCCCCGAGGGACACGGCCGGGTCGTGTCATCCGGCCGCCGGGACGGGCCCCGGGAGGAGCGCCGGTGGCCGACGAACCGGCTCTTCTCAGCCCTTCTTTTCGACCACCTCGGCGTCGGTCATGCCGCTGCGGGTGTCGACGCCCTGGTCTCCTTCCGAGCTCCCGAGGCGCTTGTCCGAGGAGCTGGGGGTGACGTCGATGTCGTCGTCGGTGGCGAGGCCGCGCTTGAGCCCCTTGATGGCCTTGCCCAGACCTTCACCGATCTGGGGCAGCCGGCTCGCGCCGAACACGAGGAGAACGATGAATAGGAGGACGATGAGCTCGCCCATTCCGAGATGAGGCACGGGTACCTTCCTTCGCGTGGGGGTGGAGGACCTAGCATCCGAGGGGGGGGGTCGCACGGTGACGAATCGGGGACGATCCTGGTCGTTCCGCGGGGTTACCCCCACCGCCGAAGCCCGGGACGGCCCCCCGAGGTCGGTCCCGTGGGCGCCCCCGGGAGGATCCCGTAGGGTCAGGCCTCATGACGCGCATCCGCCTCAAGGCCGGACGGGTACGCCCGGTCTGGGCCGGGCACCCCTGGGTCTTCGCCCAGGCGATCGAGCTCGTCGACGGCGCGCCAGGCGCCGGCGACGTGGTGACCGTGGTCGACCCCCGGGGTCAGGCCCTCGGCCGGGGCTACTGGTCGCCGCGGAGCGCCATTCCGGTGCGCATCCTCAGCAGAGACCCGGAGGCGCGCCTCGACGAGGGATTTCTGTTGACCCGCATCGAGGCCGCCGCCGAGCGCCGTGCCGCCCTCCTCGGGCTCCCGAACGACGAGACCACGGGCTACCGGTTGGTGCACGCCGAGGGAGACGGCCTGCCGGGGCTCATCGTCGACGTCTACGGCGAGGTCGCCGTCGTCCAGTTCGGCACGATCGGGATGAAGCGACGAGAGGACGCCATCGTCGGCGCCCTGACCCGGGTGGTCGGCGCCCACACCGTGCTCGAGGTACCCAATGCGCAGGCGCAGCGCCTCGAAGGCTTCGACGCCCCGGGCGGCATCCTCCGGGGCGACGATGCCCTCGAGGAGCTGCGCTTCCGAGAGCGGGGCCTTCCCTGGGTGGTGCCCCGGGCGGTCGCCCAGAAGACGGGCTTTTATTTCGACCAGCGGGACAACCGACGACGGCTCGAGGGGCTGGCTCGGGACCGCCGGGTCCTCGACCTGTTCTGCTACGTCGGTGCCTTCGCCATGGCGGCCGCCCGGGGCGGCGCCCGCTCCGTCGATGGGGTCGACCGCTCCGCGCCGGCCCTCGCCGCCGCCTCCGCTGCCTTGCACCACGCCGGCCTCGAAGGAGGGGTCAAGCTGACCGCCGGGGATGTCAAACGGGTGCTTCCGGAGCTCGAGCGGGACGACCGTCGATTCGACCTGGTGGTCTGCGACCCCCCGAAGCTCGCCCCGAGCGCCCGACACCTGGCCGCCGGGAAGAAGGCCTATCGCGCGCTGAACGCGGCCGCGCTGCGGGTGGTCGAGCCCGGCGGGCAGCTCCTGACCTGCTCCTGCAGCGCGGCCCTTCGCCCCGACGACCTCCTCCGCACCGTCGCCCTGGCCGCCCGGGATGCGGGCCGGGAGGTCGCCGTCCTCGATCTCGCCGGGCAGGCTTCCGACCACCCGACCCCGCCCGCCTTCCCGGAAGGACGCTACCTCACCGCC
>DAPKRP010000954.1:0-1578 GCA_031800515.1 Polyangiaceae bacterium LLY-WYZ-14_1
ACCGCGAGGCCGCGGTCCCCCCAGACGTCGGTGATCGCGCCCAGCACCCAGCCCCCGTCGCCGTCCGGGACGAGGAACCGAGCCGAAGAGGTGGCCGCCCCGAAGTCGTAGGGACCCCAGGTCTCCCCGTCGACCCGGACCCGGGTGAAGCCCCGGTAGGGCTCGGTCTCGACCATGGAGAGGACGGCGAACCCCCGGGGGGTCACGGCGAGCCCGGCCGTCCGCTCCTCCCGGGTCCGCACCCAGAGCCGCTCGGCCGGGGTCCAGGCGTCGCCGGAGGTGGTCCGGCTCATCCAGATCTCGTCCGAGCTGAGGGCGTCGCCGCGGGGCCGCCCCGCTTGCCAGACCAGCTGCAGCTCTCCGGATCGAGGATGGTCGTACACCCCGACCGGGCCACCGATGGCGACGAGGCCCTCCGGGAGCGGCGGAAGGGGCGCGGCCGCCGACCAGCTCCGGCCGCCGTCGAGCGACCGGAGGGCGCGGATCTCCGTGCCTTCGGGCAGCGGACGGGGGAGCAGGTTGTACCCGACGAGCCAGGTGTCCCCGCGCCGTCCCCACTTGGCCCGCTCGCCGTCCGGCTCGGGGAGACGGCTGGACAGAAGCTCGACCGACCAGGATCGGCCCCGGTCGGTCGAGGTCGCGAGGGCCAGGGGGGTGAGGCGCCCCGGGGTGGAGTAGCTGAGCCGCCACCGCCCCGGCGCGAGGTCGAGCCGATCGAGCCAGATCGGAAAGCCGGGGATCGTGACCGGTGGGCCGAACGCAAGCCCGTCGAGAGCCGTTCGAACCTCGAGCCGCTCGGGCCCGTCCTCGGCCCGCACGAGGGTGGCGAGGACCCAGAGGCCGCCCGGAGCCCGCGCGAGGCGGAGGTCCGAGAAGCTCTCCCCGGCCGGGGCGCCGGAGACGATCGGGCGGGGCCGGAGCCAGCTCCGGCCGCCGTCGTCGGAGCCGGTGACGAAGAGCCGACGGGGCTCGCCGTAGCGATCGAAGACGACTCGCAGCACCCCGGCGTCGGCGGCGCCCACGAGCCGGGTGGGGCCATCGCCGCGGCTTCCCGGGAGGAGCACGAACGGCTCGGGCCGGGGCGGAGCAGCCGAGACGGGCCCGCCTCCGAGGAGACCGGTCGCAGCCAGGCCAACCAGAAGGGGAGCGGCCCGTCCGCGCCCTTTCGACCGAGGACGGGGCTCGGGCCCTCGGGTACGTCGCCGGGCTCGCCGCTCCCAGGGGACGGCGCCAGTGGAGCCGGCGAAACGGTGCGCCGAGGTGAGGACGGCGAAACGAGAGTCGGTCAAGGGCGACCTCCCTCCCCGGGGAGGCAGCTCCCCGAGGGATCGCACGCGGTCCCGACCGGGCAAGCTCCGCCGGGGCCGCAGGGGATGATCTCGAGCACGCGGCGGCTCCCTCCGTCGACGCCGCGGGTGCGGGCGAGGCCGGCGGCGCCGTTTCCGCCCGGGCCCCCGAGGGCGGCGTCGTCGGGATAGCGGAAGGCGTTGGCGCCGGCGTAGGCGCTCCCCTCGAACCCCAGGACGAGGACCCCGAGCGCGGGCCCGCCGCAGCCGCCGCCGCCCGCGCCCCCGCGGC
>DAPKRP010000955.1:0-3898 GCA_031800515.1 Polyangiaceae bacterium LLY-WYZ-14_1
CCTCGCCCCGGGGGATCTCGACGGGCTCCCGGGAGGCGGCCCACCGCCCCATGCCCTCCGAGCCGCCCCGCTCCCGGCCACGGCCTTGCTGCCCCTGGCCGCCGCCCCGGCCCCGTTCCATCAGGCGCCGGCGCACCTCCGCGAGGCGCTCCGCCGCCCGCTGCTGGCCCGCGTTCGCATCCAAGGGGTCGCCCTGTTGGAGCTCCCGCTCGGCGCGGCGCATCGCCTCCGCCGCCTCGGCGAGGGCGGCCCGGTCCTCCGGGCTCAACGGGTCCGTGGGCGGCCGACCCGGGTCGCTGGGTTCGCCGGTGTTCCCCTCGGCGTCCCCGCCTTCCCCGGGCTGACCGAGGGATTCGAGGGCTTCCCGGGTCGCCCGCTGGCGCGCCGCATCCTGGGCGAGGGCCTGCCGCTCCTCCGGTCCGACGAAGCGTTCCAGGCGGGGCACGGAGCCCGCCACCTCTCGTTCGAGCTCGGCGGTGTCCCGGGCCAGGGCCCCCGCTTCCTCGGCGAGGGAGGCGTCGTCCCCGTGGGCGCCGGGGAACATCCGGGCCCCGAGGTCGAGGTCCCGAGCCAGGTCCCGGGCCGCCCCGGCGGCGGCGCGCATCATCTCTCGGGCCTCCCCGAGGTCCCCGGCCCGGAGGGCGTCCCGGGCATCCGCGAGCCGAGCCTCGGCGTGGGCCCGGAGCTCCTCGTCGAAGGGGGCGAGCCCCCCGCCTCGGCCGAAGCGACCGGGCCACCGGCCGGGGGTCCGGGATTCGGCGGCCCCGTCGCCTTCGTCCCCGGTCCCTGGTCGCCCGAGCCCCTCGAGGCCCTCCGCCAGCTCGTCGGCGCGTTTCGCCAAGCCGTCGAGGCGTTCGGCGCCGGGTCCCGACCGACTCTCTTCGAGGGCGCGGTCGCCGGCCCGGCGACCCACCTCCCCGCTCCGTCCGAGGAGGGCCCGCTGCTCGTCTTCGACGCCGGCCAGGGCGTCGAGCATCTCCGCGAGGGCCCGCTCTCCGGGACCCCGGCTCGCCTCCGCGTAGGCGTCTTCGGCGCCGGCGAGGCCGCCCGCCAGCGCGTCGATGCTGCGCTCGAGCTCGGCCAGATGCTTGGCCGCGGCGTCGACGTCGTCGTCCGCGAGGGCCTGGCGGAGGTCGGCGAGGGCGTTCCGGGTCTCCCCTTCCGAGGCGGACCCGCGGTTGAGAAAGTCTCGGGGGACCTGGTCGCCCATCTCCGCGAGGCGACGCCCGATCTCCCGCATCCGGGCCTCCGCCTTGGCGAGGGCCCGTTCGAGGGCGGCTTTCGTCTCGGCGCCCCCCGCCCCCCGGGCGAGCTCCTGGACGAGGGAGGCCATCTCCCGACGCAGGGCGTCGAGCTCCCGGGCCATGGCGGCGACGTCTCCGAGGCGTGCCTCCCCGAGGGCGTCCGCCAACGCGAGGTCGGCGTCCTCCAGGGCGGCGACGAGGGTGCGGTCCGCCTCGACCCGGCGGGCCTCGGAGGCGAGGTCTCCACCCGCCGGGTGCAGGCCCCGTTCCCCGCGCTCCGCCTGCCGGAGCCCGGAAAGGTCCACCCCCGGGGGGAGGCCCCGGGCCGACGCGTCCTCGGCGTCGTCGGCGTCGGGACGCGCCTGGGCGCCCACCTCCCGTTCCTCCTCCAGGGCTTCCAGGAAGTCTCGGGTGGACTGGGAGACCGCCTGGAAGCGCCGCCGCCCGGCCGCCGTCCCGGCGGGAACCGGGCGCTCGAGCCGGTCCGCCAGCGCGTCGAGGCCCCGGTCCAGCAGGGCGCGCAGGGCCGCGATGCGCTGGGTGCGGAGGTCGCTCGGATCGGCGACGGTGAGGCGGATCTCGGCGCTGCGACCCACGTGGGGCCCGGTGATCCGGTCCCCGTCTGCCGCCTCGAGCCAGACCGTCAGGGTATCCCCCGGGCCCGCCCCGAGCGCGAGGGCGGACGTTTGGCTCGACCCGCGAACCTCCTGGAGGACGGCGTCTCCGTCCCAGCGATCGAGACGTCGGCGCTTGGTCCCCCCGGGGCCCTCGGCGACCAGGACGACCTCGGCGACGCCGACGTCGTCTTCCGCGTGCCAGGCCACCACCAGGTTTTCCTCGGCGGTCACCAGCCGGTCGCCCTCGGGGTAGAGGAGGGTGATGCGGGGTGCCCCGTCGACCACCGCGACGACCTCCCGGACCCGGGCATCGTCGACCCAGCGGCCGTCCTCGAGGCGGGCTCGAAGCCGGAAGGTGGTGTCCTCCCGCACGACGAAGCTCCCCGCCGCCGCGCTCCCCCCGGGGGCGACCCGAAGGGCGACCCGCGCTTCCCCGAGGGCCAGCTCCGCCGCCGCGGCGTCGGCGAGGAGGTCCGCTTCGAGGTCGACGGTGGTTCCCCGGGGGGCTTCGATCCGGTCCGGGTCGACCAGGGTCTCCGGCCTGCGCTCGAGGTGGTCCGGGTAGCGGAGGGTGACCGAGAGACCCTCGACGACGGAAGCGACGCGCCCGGCGCCGGCGTCGAGGCCCGGCCGGAACAGGGCGTAGCGACCCGGGAGGGAGCCCGGGAGCCAGCCGAGACCGACGACGGCGAGGAGGGCGACGAGGAGGCCGCCGCGGATCGCCGGATGGGCCAGTCCGGCGCCCCAGGGAAGGACGTCCCGAGGTCGGGTGCCGGCGAGCTGGTCGATGACCCGGCGGCGATGGGCGGCGACCAGGGCCGCCGACGCCCCGGTGTCCGGAGAGGCCCCGGGCCGGTCCAGGGCGGCCAGCTCGAGGGCGGAGCGGGTCTCCGCCGCGAGCCTCGGGTCGACACGCTGGAGCACCCGGGCGAGCTCCGCCGGCCCGTCCCCGGCGGGCCCGCCGACGGCGCGGGCGGCCCACCCTCCGGCGAGCACGGAGGCCACGATGGCCGCCACCCAGGCGAGGGCGACGGGCACCGGGCCGGAGGCGGCGGAGAGCCCGAGGGACGCCAGGAGAAGCACCGCGAGCCCGGCCGCCGCGCCCGCGGTCAGCGCCCGGAGGGCGCCGAGGGCCTGGGCGCGTCGGCGCAGGGGCCGTAGTCGTCGTTCGAGGGCAGCTCGGTCATCCCGCGTCGGACTCACCCCAGCAAGCTAGCAGGCCGGTGGGAAAGGGCGCGTGCGCTGCGGCTCGGAGGCGCGCGCCGGCCTCTTTCACCGGCCACCCCGTGGGACGCCTCCGTAGCCAGGGACCCCTTCGTTGACCCTTCCCAAGGGCCCGGATAGGCTCCGCCCCGGTGTCCGATCGACGCTCGGCGCCCCGTTCGGACCGCGAACTCCACATGGCCCGAAGCGACCGCCCGCCCGCCGAGATCTCGGCGGACCTCGCCCTGGCCGTCCTCCTCGAGCCCCTGGCGGAGGACGCCCGGGTGCTGTGGCTCGGGCGGGAGCCGATGGCACCGGCGGCGCGGCTGGCGGCGTCCGCGAGCTCCGTCCGCGCGTTCTACCCGGAGGGCGACCCGACGGGAGCCTCCGGGCCCTCGGTGTCCCGGGTGCGCTTCGGCGTGCTGCGGCCGGACGGGCCTTCCTTCCGCCGGGGCAGCTTCGACCTGGTGGTGGCACCGGACCTCGTGGCCCTCGGCCTCGACCATGGGGCGGGGGTGGCCCGCCTCGACGGGTGTCTCCGGCCGGACGGGGTCCTCGTCGTCGGCTGGCCGATCGGGGGCGAGGCCGCGGACCTCGACGAATCCCATCGCCGACTCCGGGCGGTCCTGACGGAGGGCCTCCCCACCCCGATGCGGGATCCGGTCGAGCTCTTCGGTCAGAGCGGGCTCAGCGCCTGGGCGACGGCCCGCCTCGACCCGTCCCCGGTCTCGGCGGATGACCCGGTGGTCTTCGACGGGAGCGCGGGGGGGGATGGGGTGCCAGCCCGACTCCTAGCGGTGGTCGGCCGGCCCGAGCCCGCCCTCGACGGCTACC
>DAPKRP010000956.1:0-3931 GCA_031800515.1 Polyangiaceae bacterium LLY-WYZ-14_1
GTGTTCCTGGGTCCGAACGAGTTCGGCCCCAATCCCTGGGACAACATCCCGGAGCCCTCCCGGGGCTACGAGCGGGCGGCCTACGTGTACACCACGCAGACCTGCGAGGGGCCTGCCCGCGCCTGCCAGAACCCCTTCACCAACGCAAACCCCCTGGCCCCGGACCCGTCCTTCATCCCCCGGGTGCTCGAGGTGCCGCCGACGGACCCGGATGCCCGGGGCTACCCCTTCCGGATCTTCGCCCGCCCGGACACCTACGCGGTCTTCGCCCTGGCGGGGCTGGAGATCCCGCCGCAGGTCGGCGACGACGGGTCGGTCGTTCCCGGGGACTTCATCCCCTACGTGATGGGTGTCGCCCGGAACGTCATCGCCGGGCCCGGAGAAGCGGTCAGCGGCATCGAGATCGTGATGAACATCCCCCTGGACTCGACCCTCGACGTCCGGGCGGAAGGGCTGCCGGACCGCGTCGGGTCCGGCCCGAACCTCTTCCATTCCCAGGCCCACGTCGACCTCGGCGCGGAGGGCTTCATCTCCCGCACGCCGGGCACCGCGATCATCCCGACCCCGGGCGGCGGACTGACCTTCTTTCCCTACCTCCTCGAGCTGCCGGGGGACCTCGACATCGTCCAGAGCCGGGTGCTCCGGGATTTCCGCTTCTTCGCTCAGCCCGCCCTCCAGGGCGAGCTCGCCGATGGCCGCTACCGCATCACCACCGGCTGGTACTCGGATTTCTTCGGCGGAGCGCCCTTCACCCAGCGGATCCAAACCGGGGTTCAGGACACGGAGGCGACGGTCCTCGTCGACGATTTCCTTCAGATCCCGGAAGCCGTCGACCCGCCGAGCCCCGGGGGACCGCTGCCTGCGGACCGGGTGATCCGCTGGCGGCTCGACGGCGACGCCGGCGAGGGCGACGAGCACGATCCGGACTTCTTCCTGGTCCAGCTCATCGACGCGGACGGCTTCCCCGCTTGGCGGATCTTCGTCCCGGGCTCCCTCCGCTCCGCCACCGTGCCGCGGCTCGACAGCATCGAGTCCCTTCGAGACCTGCCGAGCGGTCGCCTGACCTGGCAGGTGGCCGCCGGCCGCCTGGAAGGCTTCAACTTCGACGAGTTGACCTACGCCGACTTCGCGATTCGCCGCTGGAGTCACGCGTCGGTCAACCAGTTCACCGCCAACGTACCCATCTCCGAGTGAGTCGCTTCCGGCGGGACGACTAGTCCCCTCGACGAGCCCGGCTCGTTCGGGGACACTCGGGGTCGGCTCGGTGACACCACGAGCCGACCCCTTTTGCTTTCGCGTTCCGCTCGATCCTTGCCCGACGCGTCCCACCCCGGAGCAGCCTTGTCGATGCATTCGTCGCCGTCGCTTTCCCTCTACCGCTTGCCCCCCGCCATCGTCTTCGTTCTCCCGGTGCTGGGTCTCCTCGTTCTGGCGACCAGCGCCTGCAGCGACAACGGCCCGAACGCCCCGACCCTGGGCGATGCCGGCCCCCCCATCGACGACGACGGGGAGTTCTTCTGCCGAGGCGCCGACAGCGTCGCGTGCATCGGGGACGTCTTCTGGTTCTGCGAGTCTACCGGCGGTGAATTCGGCCTCCGTCGGCGTTCTCAAGACTGCCGCTTGGACGAGCAGGTCTGCATCGAGGAACCCCGGGTCGGCTGCGCCGTGTGCCGCCCCGGCGAGCTGGGCTGCTTCGAAGGGCAGCGGGCGGAGTGCAACGACCAGGGTACCGGCTGGAACCAGATCGAAGCCTGCAACGCCCCGGGGGAGGCCTGCCGTGCTGGGCGGTGCGAGAACCTCTGCGAGAACGCCCTCGATGAACGCAGCTATCTCGGTTGCGAGTTCTACGCCGTCGACCTCGACAACTTCTTCGGCACCGACGGAAATGCCGCGGCCCAGCAGTACGCCGTGGTCGTCAGCAATCCGGGGCAGGTAGCGACCAGCGTCACCATCGACCGCAACATCGCCCCGCCAGGCTCCGAGCCGGTCATCGAGACCCTCTTCGAAAACGTGACGATCTCCCCCGGGGACCTGGAAACCTTCGAGCTGCCCGCCTCCGAGGTCGACGGATCGAGCTCCCGCCGGTCCTGCGACCCGGACGCCATCGACGACTGCGGCCCCGGGGAGGCCTGCAACTGCGAGGTCAACCCCATCGGCGACCAGTTCCGCTGCCGCTGCCTGGTCGAAGGGGCCAGCGGCCAGGCATGCGACCAGGCAGACGACTTCGGCTGTCCCAAGGGGGAAAGCTGTGAACGGCAACCGGACCTCACCTTCCGGTGCGAGCCCCAGGGCTTCAACGACGGTCCCCACACCGCCCTGACCTCCCGGGCCTACCGTATCTCGTCGGAGCTGCCGGTGGTCGCCTACCAGTTCAACCCCCTGGACAACGTCGGTGTCTTTTCGAACGACGCGTCCCTCCTGCTGCCGACGTCCGCCGCCGGGGACGAATACACGGTGGTGGGCTGGCCCCAGACCCTGTCGTCGGTGCCGAGCGGCGACCCGCCGATGAGCCTGGAGGTCAGCGAAGACCCCTGCGACGACAGCCTGGACTGCGCCCCGAACGACGGCCTGTTCTGCGACCCCCGGGATCAGGTCTGCCGGGTCGGCTTCTCCAACGGAGACCGGCTGGTGTTCATCACCGACGCCCGGGCGTCCCTCACCCTGGTCGGGCTGGAGGACGACACCACGGTGCAGGTCGAGCTCGGGCCCGACGTCGGCCGGTTGGTCGCCGGGGGACCCTTCGGCTGCGCGGAACGCCCCGGCGCGGGCTGCGGCCAGGCCTGCCTCGAAAAGCAGGACTGCGCCCTCGGCTTCCAGTGCGAGCTCTCCGCCGACGGAACCGGCATCTGCGACCGGGAGGTGTTCCTCGAAGACGAGTTCGAGATCACCCTGGACGCCTACCAGGTGCTCAATCTCGAGACCGACGTGCTGAACGGTGATTTCACCGGCACCAAGATCACCAGCGTCGACGGCAAGCCGGTCAGCGTCTTCACCGGCAGCGAAGCATCGGACGCTCCGCGCTTCGACACCCGGCTCACCCGCCAGTGCTGCGCCGACCATCTAGAGGAGCAGCTCATCCCGGACCGGGCGGTGGGGGATCGCTACATCATCTCCCGGATGCCGCCACGCAGCGTGGCCCTGAACCGGTCCTTCCTGACCTTCGACACGGTAGGGGAGGTCGACGAGCCCGAGTACGTGCGGGTCCTCGCCGTCTCCCCCGGGACGACCACCGTCGAGACGACCCTGCCGAACTTCAGCGGCACCGGCTTCCAGCGCTACCAGCTCGACGAAGGCGAGAGCGTCGTCATCACCGTGCCGCCGGACTCGGTCGGCGGTACCGCCTACGTCCCCGGTCGCTTCGACGGGTTCATCCTGGAATCGGACCAGCCCGTCTCCGTGCTCCAGACCCTGCCGAGCCAGGCGGCGGTCGGCATCCCGACGGAGTTCCCCGGGGGCGACCCCGCCATCCTGACCGTGCCGCCGACGGACCAGTACCGGAGCGAGTACGTCTTCCTGACCCCCGACCGCTACGCCTTCGACTTCGTGGTCATCACCGGGCCGGCGGACGCCGTCGTCCTCCTGGACGGCGAACCGCTCGATTCGTCGAACTGCACGATCTCTGCAGCGGACGGCCGGCTCCGGGACCCGATGGCGGAACCGCCGGAGCCCCCGCCGACAGAGGTCATCCGACGCTGTCAGCTCAGCTTCCCGGACGTCATCGGCCAGGGTGGCGGCGAGTTCGCCGAGGTCGAAGAAGGGATCCAGGACGACGGGGTCCACCGCGTCGTGGCGACGGCACCGGTCGGCGTCATCGTCTACGGCTTCGACGCCTTCGTGAGCTACGCCTACCCGGCGGGCCTCGACGTCACCCTCCTGCGTTGACGCCGACGTTGCGGTCGCTCCCGCCCATGGTCGCTCGGTGGTGACCCCC
>DAPKRP010000957.1:0-2139 GCA_031800515.1 Polyangiaceae bacterium LLY-WYZ-14_1
CGATCAGGGGCGCGATCACCAGGGCGACCACGCTCATCAGCTTGACGAGGATGTTGAGGGACGGTCCCGCCGTGTCCTTGAACGGGTCGCCGACGGTGTCGCCGACGACGGCGGCGTTGTGGGCTTCCGACCCCTTCGGAAAGACCTCGCCGGAGGCGGACTGGAAGCCCCCGCCCTCGAAGGACTTCTTGGCGTTGTCCCAGGCGCCGCCGGCGTTCGACATGAAGAGCGCCATGAGCACCCCGGATACGGTCACCCCGGCGAGCAAGCCCCCGAGGGCCTCGGCGCCCATCGCGAAGCCGACGACGACCGGCGTCACCACGGCGAGCAGCCCGGGAAGCACCATCCGCTTGATCGCCGCCGTGGTGGAGATGTCGACGCAGCGGGCGGTGTCCGGCGCGGCGGTCCCTTCGAGGAGCCCCGGGATCTCTCGGAACTGGCGCCGGACCTCCGTGATCATCTCCATGGCCGCCTCGCCGACCGCCTCCATCGCCATCGACGAGAACAGGTAGGGGAGCATCCCGCCGAGGAACACCCCGGCGATCACCAGGGGCTTCGAGATGTCGATGCCGGTGATGCCGGATTGCTGGATGAAGGCGGCGAAGAGCGCCAGGGCGGTCATGGCCGCCGAGCCGATGGCGAAGCCCTTGCCGATGGCGGCGGTCGTGTTTCCGACCGCGTCGAGCTTGTCCGTGCGTTCCCGAACCTGGGGCTCCTGGTGGCTCATCTCGGCGATCCCGCCAGCGTTGTCGGCGATGGGGCCGTAGGCATCGACGGCGAGCTGGATGCCCGTGGTGGAGAGCATGCCCAGGGCGGCGATGGCGACCCCGTAGAGCCCGGCGACGAAGGCCGCACCGACGACCCCGGCGGCGATGACCAGGATCGGAAGCGCCGTCGACTGCATGCCGATGCCGAGCCCGGCGATGATGTTGGTCGCGTGTCCGGTGCGGGATTGCTCGGCGATCTTGTTGACCGGGCCCTTGCCGAGGGAGGTGTAGTAGGACGTGATCAGGCCGACGAGGACGCCGGTCAGCAGGCCGATCACGGTGGCGAGCCCCACGCCGAACCAGGTGACGGTCTGGTCCGTGCCGAGCACCGTCGTTCCGTCCTCCGGCCACATGAACAAAGCGATCCCGAAGGTGGCGATCGCCATCACGCCGGCGGCGCCGAAGGCCCCCGTGTCGAGGGCGACCTGCGGGTTTCCGCCTTCCTTGGTACGGACGAAGAAGGTGCCGACGATCGAGGCGAGGATCCCGGCGGCGGCGATCACCAGGGGCATCAAGACCGGGCCGACGTCTCCCGCCTGGGCGACGGTCGAGAAGTTCAGGCTGAGCACCATCGCCCCGATGATCGCCCCGACGTAGGACTCGAAGAGGTCGGCCCCCATCCCGGCGACGTCCCCGACGTTGTCGCCCACGTTGTCGGCGATGACCGCGGGGTTCCGGGGGTCGTCCTCGGGCAGTCCGCTCTCGACCTTGCCGACCAGGTCGGCGCCGACGTCCGCCGCCTTGGTGTAGATGCCGCCGCCGACGCGGGCGAAGAGGGCGATGGAGGAAGCGCCCATGGAAAAGCCCGTCAGCACGTTCAGGGTCGTGCCCAGGCTCTGCGCTCCGAAGATCACCAGGTCGTAGAGCAGGTAGAGCCCGCCCAGGCCGATCACGGCGAGCCCCACCACGCTCATCCCCATGACGGATCCGCCGGAGAACGCGACGTTCAGGGCGGCGGGGAGCCCCCCCCGCGCCGCCGCCGTGGTCCGCACGTTGGCGCTCGTCGCGACCCGCATCCCGAAGTAGCCGGCGAGGCCCGAGGCGAGGGCCCCGACCACGAAGGACACGGCGATGAGGGGGCTCCGGTCTTCACCCCCGAGATTGCCCAAGACGAGGAGGCCGGCGACGACCACGACGAAGAGGGCGAGCACCTGGTATTCCCGGCGCAGGAAGGCCATCGCGCCTTCCTGAATGCGGCGGGCGATCTCCTTCATGTTGTCTTCGCCGGCGTCCTGCTTGTTGACCCAGGACGCCTTCCTGTAGGCGAAGATCAGGGCGAGGACACCGGCGGCGGGACCGGCGAAAGCGAGCTGTTCCATGGTCGGGTTCTTTCTCCCGGGGGGACGGGGCGGGTCCGGCGAGACCAGGCGAG
>DAPKRP010000958.1:0-6098 GCA_031800515.1 Polyangiaceae bacterium LLY-WYZ-14_1
GGGCTCCCGACCCCGACGCCGGCGCCGCCCCCGACGCACCGCCAAGCCGGACCACTACGAGGTCATCTGCATCTCGATGTACAAGGAAGACCTGGCCCGCCTAGACGCGGCGGTCGCGGAGCTCAAGCGCTCCGGGCATCGGAAGATCAGCCGGAGCGCCCTCATCCGCTTCGCCCTGGCGACCATGGACGTCGAGGAGCTCCCCCGTCCCTTTTGACCCGGGGCCCGGCGAACGGCAGGGCTTCGGTTGACCGGCTTCCCCGCCATCGGCGAGGCTCCCGCGGTCCGCCCGGCCTTCCTTTCCTCGCCCATGCCGTCCCTCTCCCCGGTTCTCCGAGGGCCCCACCGCATGACCCGGTTCGCGCCCTTCCTCTGCCTGTTCGGCGTCCTCTTCGCCGTCCTCGCCGGCCCCGACCCCCTTCGGGCCCAGACCCGTCGCCCGGTGATCGAGCGGCTCCGCCCGACGGCGGGGCCTCCGGGGACCGAGGTGGACGTCATCGGCCGCCACTTCACCGGCGGCATGATGTTCCTCGGAGAGCGCCAGCTGCCCCCGGTCCGCCAGTCCCCCAACCGCTGGACCGTCCGCATCCCGGAGGACGCCCGGACCGGGCGGGTCCAGGTCCGGACCGCCGGCGGCTCCTTCCGAGGGCCCGAGTTCCGGGTGATCCCTCCGCCTCCCTCTCCGATGGTCTCCGGGGTGACGCCGGATCGGGCGCGTCCGGGGACGACCGTCGTGATCGAAGGCACGGAGTTCTCCGCCCGACCCGGGGAGACGGAGGTCCGCTTCGGGGAGGCGGAGGCGGTGGTTCGGAACGCCACCCCGACCCGCCTCGAGGTGGTGGTGCCCGAGGGGGGCCGCTCCGGGCCCATCGAGGTCCGGGTCCGCTACGCCGCCGAGGTCGCCAAGAGCCCTCCCTTCACCGTCCAGCAGCCGACGGCGATCACCGCGATCGAGCCCCCGGTCGGCCCCCCGGGCAGCGAGATCACGCTCCGCGGCACGGGCTTCAGCAGCCGCGCCCGGGACCTCCGGGTGCTGGTCGGGGGCCGGCGGGCCCGGGTGCTCCAGGCGACGGAGACGACCGTCGTCGTCCGCACCCCGGGGAACGTCCGAACCGGACCGGTGGTGGTGGACGTCCGGGGAGCGGGGCGGGGCGTGTCCTCGTCCCCCTTCATCGTCCAGCCGACCCCCGTGCTCAGCGGCTTCTCTCCGGCGGAGACCCTCGCCGGCCGGCGGGTGACGCTCCGGGGTCGGCACTTCGGCGATGACCCGGAGGTGGTGACGGTCACCCTGGATGGAAGGGAGGTCCCGGTGGCCTCCGTCCGGGACCGGGAGCTCGTGGTCACCATCCCCGACGGGGCCCGAAGCGGCGACTTCGCCGTGACCGTCCGTGGGGTCGGTCCCGCCACCACGGAGGCGCCCTTTCTCGTCCTGGCTCCCATGCGCATCGGCGACGTCACCCCCCGAAGCGGGCCCCCGGGAACCGAGGTCACCCTGAGCGGGACGGGCTTTTCGACGGACCCGGAGAACATCCGGGTCACCCTGGCGGGCACCGTCCTCGAGGTGATCTCGTCGACGACGACGGAGGCCAAGGTTCGGATCCCCGACGAAGCGGAGAGCGGACCCTTCATCGTCAGCGTCGACAACGGGGGGAGCGCGCGCACCCCGACGCCCTTCCTGGTGACGCGACCGCCGCTGGTGGCCGGCTTCGCCCCGGCCCAGGCCATGGTGGGGGACTCGGTGGTCATCACCGGATCCCATTTCGGCGACAGCCGGAACGCCGTCGTCGTCCGCCTCGGCGGGCGCCCCATGCGGGTCCGCAGCGTCGTCGACGACCGCATCGAGGTCGAGGTGCCCCGGGGGGCCGAGTCCGGTCGGATCACGGTGGCGGTGCGGCTCCAGGGGGAGGATGCCGCCCCGACGGACTTCACCGTGCTGCTCCCCTTCGTGCTGCGCGGGGCCGAGCCGGCGCGCGCCTGGCCGGGGCAGCGGATCCGCCTGACGGGGCAGGGGTTCGTGCCGGGTACGACGGTGGCCTTCCCCGGCGTCCGTCGGCCGGTCACCCCGGACGCCCTGGCTCGGGAGACGCTTCGGGTGACCGTGCCGACCCGGGCCCGAACCGGCGACCTCACCGTCGAGGTGCCCGACGGTCGGGAGCGGACGGCGGCGATCGAGATCGTCGACGTCCCCGACGGCCTGGGGATCGTCGAGCTCGACGCCGCCTGCCGGAACCCCGGCTGCGCCGTCGACCTGCTGGGCCATGGATTCGGCCGCCGGGGTCGCGGAACCCGGGTCTTCTGGGGGGAGACGGAGCTCCCGGTCTCGGAGGCGTCGGCGACGGCGCTCTCCGTCGCCCTTCCGGAGACGGCGGGCACGGCCCCCTTCCGGGTCGTCCGGGGGGACGACGAGGCGACGAGCCGCCCCTTTTCCATCGTTCCGTAGTCGAGGACCGCGGGACCTCGTGAAGGACCCCTGAGCCCCGTTCCCCAGGAGTAGGCGGGCTGGCGCCGGGGGCGTCGCCGCGCCATAGTCAGGCGCCTCTTGGAGGTGCCGCCGTGATCGAAGACCGGCTGCGAGAGGCGCTGACGTTCGACGACGTCCTCCTCGTCCCTGGGTACGCCGACTTTCTCCCCAAGGACGCGGACCTTAGGACCCGGCTCTGCCGAGGCCTGGACCTGAACATCCCGCTCGTCTCGAGCGCGATGGATACGGTCACCGAATGGCGGGCCGCGGTGATCATGGCCCGGGAGGGCGGTCTTGGGGTGCTCCACAAGAACCTGCCGCCGGGGGACCAGGCGCGGGAGGTCTTGAAGGTCAAACGGGCCGAATCGGGCATGGTCGTCGACCCGGTCACGGTCCGCCAGGACCAGCCCCTCGAAGAAGCCGTCGCGCTCATGCGGCGCTTCGAGATCTCCGGGCTGCCGGTCGTCGAAGACGATCGGACCCCCGTCGGCATCCTGACCAGCCGGGACATCCGCTTCGAAAAGAACCTGGCTCAGCCCGTCTCCCAGCTGATGACCCGGAACCTGGTGACGGTGCCCCCGGGGGTCACCCAGGAACGGGCGCGGGAGCTTCTCCACGCCCACCGGATCGAAAAGCTCCTGGTGGTCGGGGAAGACGGGAAGCTCGTCGGTCTGATCACCATCAAGGACCTCTTGCAGGCGGAAAAATACCCGGGGGCGATCAAGGACGCCCTCGGCCGACTGCGGGTCGGGGCGGCGGTCGGGGTCGGGCCGGATCGGGTCGAACGGGTCGACGCCCTGGTCGAAGCCGGCGTCGACGTGCTGGTCGTCGATACCGCCCACGGCCACAGCCAGGGGGTGCTCGACGCGGTACGGGCGATCCGGGACGCCTACCCCGACCTGCCGGTCATCGCGGGGAACGTGGCGACCGCCGCCGGGACCGAGGCGCTGATCGACGCCGGCGCCGACGGGGTCAAGGTCGGGATCGGACCGGGGTCGATCTGCACCACGCGGGTGGTGGCGGGGATCGGCGTCCCCCAGATCACGGCGATCACCGACTGCGCCAAGGCCGCCGAGCGCCACGGCATCCCGATCATCGCCGATGGGGGCATCAAGTTCTCCGGGGACGTGGTCAAGGCGATCGCCGCCGGCGCCAGCGTGGTCATGGTCGGCTCCCTGTTCGCCGGCACGGAAGAAGCCCCCGGGGAGCGGGTGCTCTTCCAGGGCCGCACCTACAAGGCCTACCGGGGCATGGGCTCCCTCGGGGCGATGCGCCGGGGCTCGAAGGATCGCTATGCCCAGGCGGATGTCGACGAAGCCGACAAGCTCGTTCCCGAGGGCATCGAGGGGCGGGTCCCCTACCGCGGGCCCCTCTCGAGCGTCGTCTACCAGCTCATGGGCGGGCTCCGGGCCGGCATGGGCTACACCGGCTGCCGAACCGTGCCCGAGCTCCAGCGCAACGCCGTGTTCATCCGCCAGTCTCCCCAGGGCCTGCGGGAAAGCCACGTCCACGACGTCGTGGTGACCGACGAGGCCCCGAACTACCGGCTCGACCGGTGAGCGGCGCGGGCCCCGCCGGGCGGCGTCCCACCGTCCTCATCCTGGACTACGGCTCCCAGTACACCCAGCTCATCGCTCGGCGGATTCGGGAGCTCCGGGTCTACTGCGAGATCCATCCCTACACGATGCCCCTGGAGCGCATCCGGGAGCTCGCGCCCCCGGCGATCGTGCTCTCCGGCGGGCCCGCGAGCGTCCTCGCTCCCGGGGCGCCCTCGGCGAGTCCGGAGCTGCTCGCCCTCGGGGTGCCCGTGCTGGGCATCTGCTACGGGATGCAGCTCGTCTGCCACCTCCTCGACGGCGAGGTCGAGCCGGCGACGCGGCGGGAATACGGCGCCGCCCGGGTCGAGGTGGTCGCCCCGGGGCAGGCGTTCTCCCGCTTTCCCGCCGGCGAGCGCCTCGACGTCTGGATGAGCCACGGCGACCGGGTGCTCGCCATCCCCTCGGGCTTCGAGGCCCTGGCGAAGACGGAGAGCACCCCCTTCGCAGCGATCGAAGACCGGGAGCGCCGGATCGTCGGGCTGCAATTCCACCCGGAGGTCGCCCACACCCCCCGGGGGATGGAGATCCTGGAGAGCTTTCTCTTCGAGCTGGCCGGCTGCGAGCCGAGCTTCACCCCGGGCTCCTTCGTCGACGAGACCATCGGGCTCATCCGGGACCGGATCGGACCGACGGACGCCGCGGTCTGCGGCCTGTCCGGGGGGGTCGATTCGTCGGTGGCGGCGATGCTGGTCTCGAAGGCCATCGGCGACCGGCTGACCTGCATCTTCGTCGACAACGGCTTGCTCCGTCGCGGCGAAGGGGAAGAGGTCGTCCGGATGTTTCGGGACCAGGCCCACCTCCGGGTCGTCCGGGTCGACGCCCAGCGCCTGTTCCTGGACGCCCTGGCGGGGGTGACCGACCCGGAGCAGAAGCGGAAGATCATCGGACGGACCTTCATCGACGTCTTCGATCGGGAAGCCAACAAGCTCGACGGGGTTCGCTGGCTGGTCCAGGGCACCCTCTACCCCGACGTCGTCGAAAGCGTCTCCGCCAAGGGCGGTCCGAGCGCCGTGATCAAGAGCCACCACAACGTCGGGGGGCTTCCGGAGAAGATGAACCTCGGGCTCGTCGAGCCCCTTCGGGAGCTGTTCAAGGACGAGGTGCGGGAGGCCGGCGAGACCATGGGGCTGCCCCGCCACCTGCTCTGGCGGCAGCCCTTCCCGGGTCCCGGGCTCGCCGTCCGGATGCTCGGAGAGGTGACCGAGGACGGCCTCGAGACCCTCCGCGCCGCGGACGCCATCCTGGACGAAGAGATCCGCGCCGCCGGCCTCTACGAAAGCATCTGGCAGTCCTTCTGCGTGCTCCTCCCGGTTCGGACGGTCGGGGTCATGGGGGACGAGCGCACCTACGAACGGGTGATCGCCATCCGAGCGGTCCACAGCCAGGACGGCATGACCGCCGACTGGGTCCGGCTGCCCCACGACCTGCTGGCCACCGTCTCGAGTCGCATCATCAACGAGGTCCGGGGGTGCAACCGGGTCGTCTACGACATCTCGTCGAAGCCGCCGGGCACCATCGAATGGGAATGAGGGCGCGGCGCCTCGTCGTCGCGCTGGGGGCCGTCGCCGGGGTGTGCGCCGGCGGGTCGCTCATGGCCCACCCCCGGGCGGCCGCCGACGCCGACCCGCCGACCGGCCCGGGGGCCCCTCCGGAGGTCCGCGCCCTGGCGATCCTGGCGGCGGCGCCCCGGGCGCCGGCCAAACCGGCGGTCGACCGCAGCGCCGGCTTCTGGTCCGCCACGTGTCACGCTTCCGCGGGTGAAACGCCTCCGGATCACGCCGCCGCCCGTGCCCTCGTGCACGCCCGCGCCGAGGCGGAGGCCCGCCGTCTCTTGCACCGCGCCGCCGACGACGCGCTGGCGTCGGAACGGGCCCATCCCTGGGTGGCGGACCGGGTGCACGGCGTGGTGGCGAAACGGGGGCGCGTGCTCGGCCGCCGCACCCTCCCGTCCGGGGCGGCCTTGGTCCGCTTCGGCGTGCCCCTCGAGGCCCTGGTGAACGCCTCCGGCAGAACCCTCGCCGCGGCGCTTCCCTGGGCGC
>DAPKRP010000959.1:0-3786 GCA_031800515.1 Polyangiaceae bacterium LLY-WYZ-14_1
GGGCGTCGCCTCCTGCTCTCGCCCGGGGGTCGGGGGGACGTTCCAGTAGTGGCCGAAGACCAGGCGGCCGTCGGGCGGGATGAAGGCCCCCGGGGAGTGCCACCAGGCCACCCGGACCAGGTACCGGGGCTTTCCGTCGGCGTCGTAGAAGGGCTCGTCGGACGGGGCCTCGAAGCCCTTGACCAGGATCTCGAAGGGCGTGTCGTTGCCCGGGGCGACCTCTTCCCGGGGAAGCGCCGGGTGCAGCCCCCCGCCCCGGGTCGCCTGCCCCGGGTCGTCGGCGGGGAGAAACGGGGAGGCGATGCGGACCCCCGCTTCGACCAGGTCGATCCCGGTGCGGGGGGCGCCGTTCCTCCGAACCCCGGGATCGAGGATGGGCCGAACCCGGGCCAGATGCTCCAGGTGCCAGACGGCGTGGACCAGGCGAAGGCCGGGGAGCTCGACGGCGACCGGGAGGCCGGCGAAAAAAGAGAGCACCGGTCCCCAGCGTGCCGGCCGGGCTTGAATGTCGGCGATGGTCGGCCGGTTCGACCGCTTCGGACCGGTGAGCCCCCGGGACCAGGCCACCAGGTTGTACTCGTGGTTGCCCATCAGGCAGAGGGCCCGGCGCCCAGCGACCAAGGCCCGCACCAGCTCGGCCACCCCCAGGCTGTCCGGCCCTCGGTCCACCAGGTCCCCCAGAAACAGAAGCACCCGCCCGTCCGGGTGGGACCAGTCCCGGTCCACCGCGTAGCCCAGGCGCCGCCCCAGGGCGACCAGCGCCTCCCGCTGGCCATGGACGTCCCCCACCACGTCGAGGCGTAGCGGCGCAGCCCCCGACCGCGCCCTCTGGGCGTCCCTGCCGTCCGTCACGGCCCCCTACCCTACCATCCCCGGAGCGGGACGGGTGTCGAAACTCACATCCCCGGTGGGAGCCGGGTCGTTGGATGCTCCCGGACCGGTGCCGTGGTGGTCCGGACCACCTGCGGGACGGGCCGGGTAGCGCGGGCGAGGGCCGGCCAGAGCGCGCCCCGCGGCGCGGCAGGGTCCGTCCAGCCGCTGTAGCCGTCCGGGGTCCAGGGGGTCTCGGCCCAGCCAACCCAGAAGCGACCGAGGGGGACGTCCCCGTGACGCAGTGAGCGGAGGGCGAGGGCGAGGGCCCGCCGGGCGCGGTAGGCCAGAGCGATCCGACCCACCCCCGCCCGGCGCAGTGTCTCTTCCGGGGCGAAATGGGTGTTCAGTCCGTAGCCGAAGAGGTCCTGACCAAGGCCCCAGAGAGCGGCAAGGATATTGAAAAGAAAGTGGTAGGTGCCACTAAATGGTAGGGCGAGCAGCAGACGCCATTCCCGGCGCAGCTCCCCCTCGAGCAAGAGGCAGAGGGCGGTGGACAGGCCTCGAAGCACTGCCGCGAAAACGGTCAACACAGCCGCCATCACCATCCAGTGGGCGGGCGGCGTCAAAAAAGGAAAGAGGACCAGCCCCACGGCGATCACGCCGTGCGCGAGCAGGGTGATACCGACGTCGAGACCGACGGCGAGCCCGATGCCCCAGGCGTACAAGATGCCCAGCCCGAATCGCTGGATGATCCATACCCGGCTGCAGTTCCAGCGCGTCCGCTGCTTGAAGAGGCCGCGCACCGTGCTGGGACTGGCGGTCCAGACCTTGGCGAGGGGATCGTAGGCGACCGGGCGGACCAAATAGCTCTTCACCGCATGACGAAAGGCCTCCCAGGGTGTTTCGGGGAAGTCGAAGGTCAGCCGCCCATCACGACGCCAGCGGGCGCAGCAGGCGATCCACGTAGTCCACGTATCGTCCCCTGGACCAGTCATGGACTCGGGCACGGGGGCGACCGGACTCTCGCTGAACTTGGGTGCGCCGAAGCCAACCCACCACCCGAGCCAATCGCGAAAGCGCAATGTGCGAAAGAACGCCGAATAACGGGGGCCGACCTGCAGCACTTCGGTCCACGTCGCGTAGAGCGCGCCGGAGACGCCGGTCGTCGGGATGGGGCGGCTGTTGAACTTTCCGAGACCGATGCTGGTCTTGTATTCCCGGGCCACGGCGAGGACGAGCTGCCCGGGAACGGTGAAGAAGTGGCGCCAGCCCTTCCAATAGTGACCCGGTCGAACGGCGACGTTCGCCGCCACGATGAGCGGGCGTTCGCCCGTCGACCGATAGGGGGTCCAGAGCCGCCGGACCAGTCGTTCCAAGGCGCCTGCGGATAACGCGCTATCGGCATCCATGTTGAGAAACACCGGGGGCAGGCGGTCGAGCACGCCATCGGCGACGAGGGTTTCGACGTGGCGGACGGCGTGGTCGATCGCCACCGCCTTCCCGGTGCGCTGGCGGGTTCCGGTGATGAAGAGCCGCTGGCCGGCCGCCAGAGGAACGCGTCGGGCCCAGGCCTCGAGCTCCGGGAACAGCCCTCCCGCGCCCGCTCGGTCGTCGATGGACAACACGACGACGAGACGCCCAGGGTAACCATTGCCGAGAACGGCCTGGACACCCCGCTGCAAACCGTCGAGCGCCTCCCGCTTTCGGAGGAGCGTCGGTATGACGAAGAGCGCATCCGGAGCGGACGCCGGGTCGGAGAAGCGCCAGGGGCGTTCCCGTCCGGTCGCCATGCGCCAGAGCCAGTCCAGGAACAGGTAGGGCTGGTTCCAGAGATAGAGGACGAAGTTGATCAGAAACGGCGCAGCCACCACCGCCGCGAACTCGGGCAGGGAGGCGGAGGCAACGAACCACCAGACGCGCTCCATAAGAGGGCTCCGTTAAGGGGGATACGGGCGCGGGTCAGGGCGCACGCACCCGGAGGGTTTGCTCTTGGATCGCCGCCGGGTCGTCGAGGTCCAGGATCGCGTAGCGGCCTCGCGCGAGCTCGCCCCAGGGGTCTTGGGTAGCGACCTCCCCAGGGAGGACCTCCGAGACCTCGCCGACGGGCGAACACCAGAAGACACCCCAGATGCAGCGCACGACGTGATGACCGGGCGCCACCTTGTCGAGGTGCGCATAGGGGACGAAGGCCACGTCGGTCTGCGCTTCCATCGCCCGGAAGACGGGCCTGCCCTTGATCTCGTCGAGCAGCTTCCGGCTTCGTTCGAGCCCTTCGACGGCGGCTCGGCGCAGCGCCTGGAGCCCGCGCCGCTCGGCGTGCAGGCGTACCAGCTCGAGCTCGACCCGGACCTCCTGGTCTTCCCGGGCGACCACCTCCGGCAGCTCACCGTGTTCCGGAGAGGCTCCCCGTCGGGGGACGGTCGCCGCCATGCCCCGACGCATCGCGTCCGCCCGCTCCCGAGCTTCGACCGCCTTGACTCTGGTCTCTTCGAGCTGCCGTCGGTCGGCGGCGAGATTCAGGTCCAGCCGCATGAGGGCGGTTCGCTCTCGCTCCACGTCCCGGGAGGTGGAGAGCCCCGCCGCCGCTGCAGCCTCGGCTTCTGCCAGCAGCTCGGCCTGACGGGCCCGAAGCGCTTCGAGGAGACCGAGCTGCTCTTCCAACCGTCGGACCGACGAGGCGAGGGTTCGGGCGAGCCGACTTTCCGCTTCCTCGGTCCAGGTCAACGCTTCGAAGGCGTTGGCCCGAAGCGCCTGAAGGCGGTCTTCCGCGGTGTCGAGGGCGGCTAGCTCCTCGTCGATGCGGGCCACCTCGGCTTCGACACGAGCCATCTCCGCGAGCTGCTGATTGAGCCGCAGCTTGCTTTGGAGCACCTGATCGTTATCCGGGGAGAGATGGGCGGGACCAACCCAGGCGTCGGTGAACACCCGCGCCAGGGTGACCGCCAGGGCGAAGAGGCCGACGGTCACCGCGCC
>DAPKRP010000960.1:0-5370 GCA_031800515.1 Polyangiaceae bacterium LLY-WYZ-14_1
CTGGCTCACGCCGCTCCCGACGGCGCTGGGCCCCGGCACCGGTCCGCCTGGAGCCGCTCAGTAGTGCCAGGGGAACTTCTTGTAGTCCTGGGGGCGCTTCTCGAGGAAGGCGTCCCGGCCTTCCTGGGCCTCATCGGTGGCGTAGGCCAGGCGCGTCGCCTCCCCGGCGAAGATCTGCTGCCCGACCAGCCCGTCGTCGACGAGGTTGAAGGCGAACTTGAGCATCCGCATCGCCGTCGGGCTCTTGCCGTTGATCGCCGCGCCCCATTCCAGGGCGACCTCTTCGAGCTCGGCGTGGGGAACCGCCGCGTTGACCATGCCCATCTGAAAGGCCTCGTCGGCGGAGTAGGTCTTCCCCAGAAAAAAGACCTCTCGGGCGCGCTTCTGCCCGACCTGCCGGGCCAGGAGGGCGGAGCCGAAGCCTCCGTCGAAGCTCGCCACGTCCGGGTCCGTCTGCAGGAACTTGGCGTGCTCCTGGCTGGCCAAAGTCAGGTCGCAGACCACGTGGAGGCTGTGGCCACCGCCGACCGCCCAACCGGGGACGACGGCGATCACGACCTTCGGCATGAAGCGGATGAGCCGCTGGACCTCCAAGATGTGGAGCCGCCCGAGGCGGGCCGGGTCGACCTTTCCCGGGTCGGCGCCCTCGTACTTGTAGCCGTCCTTCCCTCGGATCCGCTGGTCGCCGCCGGCGCAGAAGGCCCAGCCGCCGTCCTTCCGGGACGGGCCGTTGCCGGTCAGCAGCACGCAGCCGACGTCGCTCGTCGTCCGGGCATGCTCGAGGCAGCGGAAGAGCTCGTCCACCGTGTGGGGCCGGAAGGCGTTTCGGACGTCCGCCCGGTCGATGGCGACCCGCACCGTCCCCTGGTCCCGGGCCCGGTGGTAGGTGACGTCGGTCAGGTCGTCGAAACCCGGGACCGGGGTCCAGCGTTCCGCGTCGAAGATCTCGGAGACCATGGGGGTTGTCTGGCACGTGGGAGGATGGGAATCACCTCTTATGACCGACGGACGCACCGCTACCGCGCCTCGCCTCGACGTCGAGGCCACCCGCCGTTTCGCCGAGGACGCCTGGGACCGGTCGATCCTCCCGGAGCTCGAGGAGTACATCCGCATCCCGGCCCTTTCCCCGCACTTCGACGAGGGCTGGGCGGCGCACGGGCACCTCGACAAGGCCGTCGAGCACATCCGCTCCTGGTGCGCCCGGCAGCCCGTCCAGGGTCTGAGCGTCGAGGTCGTCCGCCTGGACGGCCGTACGCCGGTGCTGTGGATGGAGGTCCCCGCCTTCGCCGGTCCGGGCGCCGGCGCCGGAGCGCCGGGAGGCGACCGCACCGTGTTGCTCTACGGCCATCTCGACAAGCAGCCGGAGATGGAGGGCTGGGACCCGGACAAGGCACCCTTCAAGCCGGTGCGGGTCGGCGACAAGCTCTATGGCCGGGGCGGCGCCGACGACGGCTACGCCGCCTACGCGTCCCTGACCGCCATCGCCGCGCTCCAGGCCCAGGGCATCCCCCATGCGCGCTGCGTCATCCTGATCGAAGCCTGCGAGGAGAGCGGCAGCTTCGACCTGCCCGCCTACGTCGCCCACCTGCGCCCCCGCCTCGGGACCCCGGACCTCGTCGTCTGCCTGGACTCCGGCTGCGGCAACTACGACCAGCTCTGGTGCACGACCAGCCTGCGGGGACTCGTCACCGGGTTCCTGCGGGTCGACGTCCTCGAGGCGCCCGGCGGCGACGGCGCCGTCGGTGGGGTGCATTCCGGCGACGCGGGGGGCGTGGTCCCGTCGTCCTTCCGCATCCTCCGGAAGCTCCTCGACCGCATCGAGGACCCGGAGACCGGGCTCCTGACCCTGCCCCAGCTGAACGCCACCATCCCGGAGGCGCGGAAGGCCCAGGCGGAGCGGGCGGCGGACACCCTCGGCGAAGGGGTCTGGCGGAAGTACCCCTTCCTCGACGGGGTGCGGCCCCAGGCGGTCGGTGCCGACGCGGTGCTGGCGCGCACCTGGCGACCCGCCCTCGAGGTGGTGGGGATGGGACAGATGCCCGGTCTCTCCGCCGGGAACGTGCTGCGGTCGACGACGACGGCAAAGCTGTCGATGCGGCTCCCGCCGACCGTCGACGGCGAGACCGCAGCGCAGGCGGTCAAGGCCGCCCTCGAGGCCGACCCGCCCCACCGGGCCCGGGTGCGCTTCGAGATCGAGTCCTTCGCCACCGGCTGGGACGCGCCACCGGTCGCCGAATGGGTCGAGACGAGCCTCGGCCGGGCGAGCGAGGCGTTTTTCGGCCCCCCCGCCGCCTTCATGGGAGAGGGCGGGTCCATCCCCTTCATGGGCATGCTCGGGGCCGAGTTTCCCGGGGCCCAGTTCGTCATCACCGGGCTCCTCGGCCCGGGCTCGAACGCCCACGGCCCGAACGAGTTCCTCCACGTGCCGACGGGCAAGCGCCTCACCATGGCGATGGCCCAGGTCCTCGCCGACCACTTCCAGGCCCCGCCGCCCCGGTGACCGCGCCGCCCGGCCCGGGTCAGAGCCGGAGCTGGAGCTGGAGGCGGATCCGGGCATCGTTCCGGGCGCCCCCTCCGGCATGGCGGGTAGCCACCTCTCGAAGCCAGGCGCCGTCGAGCTGCATCTTGACGTCCTGGCCGACGAGGTAGGCGTTCAGGCCTCCGGCGAGCTCGAGGCGACGGCGGAGCGCGGCGGCGTCATCCAGCCGCTCCTGCGCCGCCGGGTCGAGGGGGTTCGCCGCCAAGAGGCGCTCGGCTCGGGCCCGGGCATCGTCGAGCAGCGGGTCGAGGCGCTCTTCCAGGGCGAAGCGGGCGGCCAGGCTCAGCCAGGAGGCGATCCGCCGGTCGAGCTCGACCAGGGCGGAGACCGCGCCCATCGCCACGCCGCCGGATTCCGTGGGGTCGAGGGCGCCGGCATAGGCCACCGCGGTGAGCCCCCAGCCCCCGGCCTTCATCAGGGTCTCCAGGGCGACCCGCAGCGCGAAGTCTTCCGTCGGGTTGGGCCGGAGGTCCCAGGCCGCGCTCAGCCCGACCAGTCCCCGAAAGGCGCCGCCCTGGGCGTCGGACCCGCTCTCGTCGTCCAGGTCCGGCGCCCGGTGGAGCAGCAGCAGGAAAAGCTCGGGATGAAGATCGTCCGGCGGCGCCGGGTCCCGCAGGTCCGACGGGTTCCCGCGCTCGTCGCCGTAGACGTCGATGGGGCCGACCCCGTGGGTGTTGCGGGCGTTCTGCCCGCTCATCACCGCTGCATGCACCTCGAGGGGATGATCCTGCGGCGTGTGGAGCACCGCCCCGAGCTGGCGCTCCGCGCCGAACATCCGGGTATTGATCCCCCAGTCCACGAGGGTGAGCGCCGCGAAGGACTGGCCCCGGTAGCGGGTGAAGGGCACCTTCGTCTGCCCGACCCGGAGCCGGATCCCGCGGGGAAAGACCCACTCCCCCCAGACGTCCAGGAGCTCGAGGCTCGCCGGGCTGGTGTTGATCTGGAAGCCGAAGCGCAGCCGCTCGTCGAGAAGCGACGCCTTGAAGACGGTGCGAAGCCGTCGGGGGACGAACGTCGTCGAGGCGTCCCGGTCCGGCCCGAAGCGGGCGTTCAGCAAGAGCTGGCCAGCGAACTGGATCTCGAAGGTGTCGCCGGCGGGGCTTCGGAGGGTGAAGGGCCCGAGCCCGTCGCGCTCGGGAAGCGGAGCGCTCCCGTCGGAGGGCGGCGGGTCCGAAACGGTGGCCCCCGCATCCTCATCCGGGAGCTCCGCCTCCCCCGCCGCCGGGGCCGGGTCGAACCCGGCGGTCTCCGCCGGCTGGGCGGCCGCCGGCATCGCGCCGACGAGCCAGGCGCCTAGCACCCCTACCCCCACGCGGGCGCCCCGAGCCAGCTCGGCGAGACGCGACCCTCCGAGAGACTCGGTCAAAAACAACGCTCCGGTCGCCTATTTCGACCGACCCTCTCAGAGCTTCTTGCTCGAGAAGACGGACGGCCGGGGGACGTAGCCGAGCCGCTCGTAGAGGCGGAAGGCACCGGGGTTCGAGCGCCGGGTCTCGACGTGGATGGCGCGCACCCCCTGCCGACGGGCCAGGGCTTCGATCGCCTCGAGGGCGCGGCGGCCCAGACCCTGTCGCCGGTCCGAGGCGCGGACGTAGATCTCGTCGACGATCGCGTCCCGCCCCCCGTGCTCGAAGCTGAAGCCGAAGGTGAGGACGACATAGCCGACCATGGTTCCATCATTCCGGATGAAGAAGCCGCGGCCCAGGCCGGCGGCGGGGCCGACGAGCTCCTGGAAGCAGCGGCGGGTCTCGACCAGGTCGAAGGGCGCGTTGTCGTCCCGGCAGTAGCCTTCCCGAAGGGCGACGAACAAGTCGAGCTCTTCTCGGCCGAAGGGGACCAGCAACCCGTCGTCCACGGTGTCGTCCGGCTTCCCGGGGGCGCTCATGGCGGGCAGTGTCCCCGATGGCCGGGCTCGGGACAATCGGTCTCCATCCAGGTTCCGGCCCTCCGTCAGAGCAGGGCCGCGGCCAGGGCGGGCAGGACGAGCCCCGTCGGCGCCTCCACCCGGAGGGTCGCGTAGGGGTCACCCCGAGTCTCCCCCAGGTTGACGATCGCCACCGGCTTGCCGGCGGCCGCCGCCCGCCGGACGAAGCGGTAGCCCGAAAACACGGCCAAAGACGACCCGGCCACCAGGAGGACGTCCGCCTCGTCCACCAGGCGGTAGCTCTGCTCGACGATCGCCCGGGCGACGTTCTCGCCGAAGAAGACGACGTTCGGCTTGAGGGTCCCGCCCCCGCAGGACAGGCAGACCGGCACGACGAGCGTCCGGATCGCCTCCGGCTCCGCGTCCGCGTCCCCATCCGGGGCCAGGCGTCCTTCGAGCGCGGCCAGTCCCGGATTGGCCTGGAGCAGACGATCCTGCAGCCGGTCCCGGTCTTCGAGGACACCGCAGTCCAGGCAGCGCACCTCGGCCAGCGCCCCGTGCAGCTCGACGACCTGGCGGCTTCCCGCCTTCTGATGCAGCCGGTCGACGTTCTGGGTGATGAGGCCGCCGAGGCGCCCCGCGTCTTCGAGGGCGGCGATCGCCTGGTGCCCCGCATTCGGCTGCGCCAGCCGGAACTTCGGCCAGCCGATCGCCGACCGCGCCCAGTACCGCCGCCGGGCCTTCTCGTCGCCGATGTACTTCGCGAAGCGCACCGGATTCCGGGCCTTCCGCCGCGTCTCCGGCCCCCGATAATCCGGGATCCCGGACTCCGTGCTCACCCCGGCGCCGGTCAGCATCGCCACCCGCCGGCCCCGCAAGAGCTCCACCAGCGCGTCCAAGGCTTCCGGCGTCGGAGGCCGCGCCGTCGCGAGGGCCTCGGGAATCGCCCCCACCGGCGCCGGCCCCG
>DAPKRP010000961.1:0-4894 GCA_031800515.1 Polyangiaceae bacterium LLY-WYZ-14_1
GGGGCGGCGGGGTTCCGGATCGACCTTCGTTCCGTGCCGGAGGTGCGGCGCCTGGCGGAAAGCGGGGTCTTCGGCAACGCCCTCGACGTGCTCGAGCTGCGGGAGATCTCCTGCGAAAACGGCGAGCTCCAGCTGCGCCTGTCCCTGTTCGACCCGACCGGCTGAGCGCCCCCGGACCCTCCCGGACGCCCCCGTCGGCGGGAGGGGGCCGGGGTCGCCACCCGGGGACCGGAGAGAAGCATCACGGCGCGCCCCGGACCGCCTAGCAGGCCGCCCAGCGCGTGCCAGGGTCTCCGTCCATGGCCGCCCACTCCGAGCTCCGGAACGTCCGTGCGTGCGTCTTCGACGCCTACGGGACGCTCTTCGATTTCCATTCCGCCGTGGCCCGACATCGGGAGGAGATCGGCCCGAAGGCGGACGCGCTCTCCGCCGTCTGGCGGCAGAAGCAGTTGGAGTACACCTGGCTCCGGGCGTTGATGCGCCGCCACGCCCCCTTCCGGGAGGTGACCGCGGAGGCCCTGGACTACGCCATCGAGGCCGTCGGCCTCCCCCGGGGGGACGAGGTGCAAGAGACCCTGATGCAGGCCTACCTGCGCCTCGCCGCCTATCCGGAGGTCGGGGAGGTGATGGGCCGCTTGCGGGCCTCCCGCCTCAAGACGGCCATCCTCTCGAACGGCACGCCGGACATGCTGGGCGCGGCGATCGAATCCGCGGGACTCGCCGGGACCTTGGACGCGGTGCTCTCCGTCGAGGCCGTCGGCGTGTTCAAGCCGGACCCGCGGGTCTACCAGCTGGCGGTCGACGAGCTGGCCGTGACCCCGGACCGCATCTTGTTTCTGTCGTCGAACGCCTGGGACGTGGCCGGTGCCGCCCATTTCGGTTTTCGGGTCGGGTGGGTGAACCGAAGCGCAGCGCCAGCGGAGCGACTGCCGGGAAGGGCCACCGTCGAAACCCGGGACCTCGCCGGCTTGCCGGACCTCCTCGGGCTCGACGACGACTGACCCCCGTCCATGGGTTCGCTCCGGCAGCGGCGGGGGGAAGGGCGCGCGCCGACGAGGCGGCTCACGCCGGCGCTCCTCGCGGAGGACCTCGCGGCGGCGGCCGCCCGGGACCGGGGGCTCGCCCGAGACGTCGCCGAAGGTCGACTCGACCTGCCCCGGGTCCACGGGTTGCCGGATCCGGAGGTCGTCTCGGCCTTGACCGCCGTCCGAGGGCTCGGGGTATGGAGCGCCGAGATCTATCTCCTCTTCGCGCTCGGGCGGCGGGACGTCTTCCCCGCCGGGGACCTCGGCGTGCGCGCCGCCCTCGACCGACTGGGTCTCGTCCGGGGGGGCCGCCCCGACGAGGACCGCGCCCGCCAGGTCGGCAGCCAGCGATTCGCCCCCTACCGAAGCGCCGTCACCCTGTTCCTCTGGCACGCCCTCGACGCGCCGCCGCTGGCACCTCGTCGGTGATGCCCGCGCCGGCTCCATCGCGCACGCGGGTTCCGGCGGTCTCCGAGTGGGTGCCTTGAAACCGCGGGGGCCCTGTGGTGGACACGGGTCCATGGACACCCTGATCTCGCCGGAAGCGCTGGCGCGGCGAATGCGCGGGCCCGACGCCCCCCGGATCTGCGACGTGCGGCGCACCGGCGGTCGCGAGGCCTTCGAGGCCGCGCACCTGCCGGGGGCGGTCTACGTCGACCTCGACTCGGAGCTCGCCGCCCCGGCGGACGACCCGGCCCGGGGGGGGCGCCATCCGCTGCCGGACCCGGAGGCGTTCGCCGAGCGGGTCGGACGGGTCTGGGGCATCACGCCGGAGACGGAGGTGGTGGCGATGGACGATGCCCGCGGAGCCCTCGCGGCGGCGCGCTTGTGGTGGATGCTTCGCGCCCTGGGCCACCGGTCCGTCGCGGTCCTCGACGGGGGGCTCGCCGCCGCCCGGGACGCGGGACTGCCGATGGACGCCGGCCGGGGGGCGCAGCCGACCCCGGCGCCCCCCTACCCCAGGGCCCGGCCAGGGGAGTGGGCGCTCCCGACGGTGTCCCTGGAGCAGGTGGAGGTCCTGCGCCGGTCCCCGACCCATCGGCTGCTGGACGCCCGGTCCGCCGCCCGCTTTCGCGGGGACGAAGAGCCCCTCGACCCGGTCGCCGGACACATCGATGGCGCCGTCAGCGCCCCCTACGAGACGACGAACCTCGACACGGAGACGGGACGCTTCCTTCCGCCGGAAGAACTGGCCCGTCGCTATCGGGCCCTCCTCGCCGGCGTCCCACCGACGGAGGCCGTCGCCCAGTGCGGCTCCGGAGTCACCGCCTGTCACACCCTCCTCGGGATGGCCCACGCCGGCCTCCCCGGCGCCGCCCTCTACGTCGGCTCCTGGAGCGAATGGTGCCGCCGGTTCCCTTCGTGAGCTGGCGCATCGTTGGGCGGAGGACGGGGTGAGGGGTCTTCGCCTGCGCCACCTCGCCGGCGGGGCCGCCATGGCGCTGTGCTGTCTCCGCTCGCCCGCCCTTGCCCAGGATGCGGGCTCGTCGCCCAGGCCATCGATGCACCGGAGCCCGCACCACGAGGAAACGGAACGCATCGTTGGGCTGAAGGGCGCCTACGCCGTCGAGGTCACGCGGGCGGACGGACGTCGCCGCGCCCTCGAGACCGGGGGATTCCTCCTGTTCTACGAGCAGAGTCTGTTCCCCGACGCCCTCGAGCTCGAGGCGTCGACGGGCTTCTTCGTCGGTCCCCGGATGTGGTTTCTCCCCGTCGACCTGCTGCTCAAGAAGCCCTTCCACTTCGGGGTCTGGACGCCCTACCTCGCGGTGGGTCCTACGATGAGCATCGCCTGGATCGAGGCGAGCCAGGAGGAGCCCGGGGCCGACGTCGACGACCCGCCCGGGATGCGGGCCTCCCGGGTTCGCGAGCTGCTGCTCGGCGCAGCGGTGTCCGCCGGGACCTACTACTGGCTCGGCCCCCGATGGGGTCTCGACCTCGACGTGGTCTACAGTCTGCTCGCCAACCTCACCGAGCCCGAACACCCGGTCCACGAGCTCGTCCTATCCACGGGAATCGTCGCCCGCTTCTGAGAGGGTGTTGAGGAACACCGCGGGAGGCGGCCGGCTATCCCTTCTTGGGCAGGTAGCCCTTGTCTTCGAGGTAGGCGACGACGCGGCCCGCGGAGGCGTCGACGTCGTCGCCGCTGCCCGTGGAGACGACGAGCTCGGGGTGTTCCGGGGCCTCGTAGGGGGCGCTGATCCCGGTGAAGGACGGGATCTCGCCGGCCCGGGCCTTCTTGTAGAGGCCCTTCGGGTCCCGTTCCTCGCAGACCTCGAGGGGCGCCTCGACGTAGCATTCGATGAAGTCGCCCTCGCCCATCAGGGCCCGGACCGCATCCCGATCCGCCCGGTAGGGGCTGATGAAGGCGGTCAGGGTGAGCGCCCCGGCGTCCGTGAAGAGCTTGGCTACCTCGCCGATGCGCCGGATGTTCTCGGTCCGGTCCTCCGGCGAGAAGCCGAGGTCCTTGTTCAATCCGTGGCGGACGTTGTCGCCGTCGAGGACGTAGGCGAAGCAGCGCCGCTCGGTCAGGATCTGCTCGACCCGGCGGGCGACGGTGCTCTTCCCGGAGCCGGAGAGTCCGGTCAACCAGATGGTCGCGCCCTTGTGGCCGTGGATGGTCTCCCGGTTCGCCCGGGTGACGTGGCCTTCGTGCCAGGTGATGTTGGTCGCCTTCTGTTCAGCCATGGCGGCGGAAGGTAGCAGCCCCGTGCCGGGACGGGGGCGGGAACCCACGGGAGCTCCTCCCGGGCCGCCTACCCCGGCGGCGTCATCGCCTTTGAGAGGGTCGCTCAGAGGCCGCGCGGCTTCCTCAGCCCGCGGCGAGGAGCTCGGCGAGGGCGGCGATCGTGCCCGGCGCCGACCCCTCCGCCTTGTTGTTGACCAGCACGTGGACCTCCGGCACCCCAGCGGCGAGAGCATCCTGGGCGATCTCGGCGACCTGGGCGCGCATCTCGGGCTGGGGCGCCACCACCCGGTCGAAGGGGCGGTAGGCGCCCTTGAGGTCCTCGTAGCGGGTGCCCGGCGGCAGCATCAGCCGGATCACCAGGGGTCGACGGACATCGACCGTCGGCCCCTGCGCCCGCGCCCACTGGGAGAGGAGGTCGGGCATCCGGGACCAGAACGTCGGGACGTGGGTCGCCCCGTGGCGTCCAAGGACGGCGAGATAGCGCGGGGTGAAGAGGCGCCGATCTCGAAGCTCCACCGCCCAGGGGACGGCGTCCGGCGCGGCCCGGAGAAAGCGGTCGAGGGCGTCGGCGAACGCCCGTGGCTCCGGGTCGGCGCCGGGAGGTAGAGGCGGCACCTGGATGACCAGGGGCCCCAGATGCCCTCGGAAGTCCCCGGCGAGCAGCGGGCCGAGGACGCGGTCGGCGACCAGATACGGGTCGAGGAACCGTTCGTTCCGGGCGCCCGCCCGGGGGCCGAGGCGGGGATGCCGGGGGTGGATCCAGGTGGCGAGCTCGACCCAGAGCTTCTGCACCGCAGGGAAGCCCGGGGGCAGGCGGGCCGCGTAGGCGGCGGCGGTCTCCGGGTCGAGGGGCGCGTAGAAGCTGCGGTCGATCCCGACGGTGCCGAAGAGCGGATGGCGGGCGTACTCGGCGAGGCTCTCCCGCAGAAAGGAACGCTCGTTCGGGTAGTCCCGTCGATAGACGAGCCCCCGCCAGCCGGGGAAGGTCCAGCTCGAGGTGCCGAAGCGGAGGCCCCGGGGGAGTCTCCCGCAGAGGGCGACCAGCTCGGGGGGCGGTGGCGGGATCGGCCCGAGGGCGCCGTCGTCGCCCTGCCCGGAGGGGCGGGCGCCGCCGCATCGATCCTCCCCCGGGTTCCCCACGGCCCCGGCGCCGCCGAACAGGTCGAGCTGGCCTCGCCGG
>DAPKRP010000962.1:0-3107 GCA_031800515.1 Polyangiaceae bacterium LLY-WYZ-14_1
GCGCCCAGGCGGCGGCCCCCGAGCCTCGCTCGGCCTCCCGCGGCGTGTCGGCGGGACCCCTCCCCGTCTTGAAGGAGCTCGAAGGGTGGCCCCGGCCGTGCCGTGGACGCCTCTGGCGCGCCGTGCCAGCGCTGGTTCTGCTGGTCGGCTGCGACGCGTGTCTTTCCCGGCGCCCCCTGGACGATCCGCCGACGGTCCCGGCGTATCCGGATTGCTCCGGGCCCGCGCCCGAAGCCGGCGGCGCCATCGACGAGCTCTCCGAAGAGGTAGAGGTCCAGACGACCCTTCGACCTGGTCCGCTTCTCCGGGAACGTCGACTCTGGGAGCGGACGACGGTCCTCCGCCAGGGATGCCTCCGCTTCGCCCGGGTTCGCCAGGTCACCCCCCTCGCCACGACGGACGTCGAAGTCGTCTATGACGCCGAGGACGACCGGCCGCTCCGCGCCTGGCGCCGAACCGCGCTTCACGACTTCCCGGAACGGACGACGACGGAGCTCTTCGAGCTGCGCAGCGATCCGCCGGTGGTCGTTCGGAACCTGCCGGATGGGACGACGGAGTACCTCGAGCTGGTGGGACCGCGTCCGGTGGCGGTCGTCGGGCCAGGGCGGGGAATTCTCACCGTCTGGATTCGCCGGGCCGACCTGGTTCCCGGGGAGATCGTTCGTGGCCCGGTGTTGGACCTGACGGAGCAGGGGGAGATCGACGACGAGGGCAGCCTGCGGCGGGAGGCGGACCGGGAGGTCGACGGCGAGCAGCGACAGGTCTATCGGGTCTATGGCCGGGACGCGGTCTTCGCCGACGAGTCGGGTCGGGTCGTCGGTGACCTCGCCGGCATGCGTCCGGCGGATCAGGTGGAGGGTCCTGCGCCTCCGACGCCCCCGGCGGAGCTTTCCCCGCCGGATCCCCGGGCGCCTCTGCGCCCGTGATGGGTCCCCGGTGGCCGGAGCCGCAGCGCCAGCAGGGCGAGGGCGCCCACGACCGTCGCCCACCAGAGCGTGGCGAGGCGAACCAGGATGGTCGCGGCGGAGGCGACGGCGCTCCCCGCCGCCGGCGACAAGCTCACGAGGACGGCGGCCATGCTCGCTTCCGTGACGCCGAGGCCCCCGGGCAACAGGGCGGCCGCGCCGGCGATCGTGGGGGCGGCGTAGGCGAAGGAGGTCGCCGCCGGGGGGAGCAGGGCCGAAGGCTTGAAGCCGGCGAGCACGGCGGCGAGGGAGCCGACCTCGAGCCCCCAGGCGACGAGGGATAGGGCGGAAGCGGCGAGAAGGGTGCCCGGCCGATGGAGAGAGAGGAGGGCCCGTTGCGCCTCTCGAAGTCGGGGCTCGAGGCCCCGCACCCCGGGGATGCGCGCGGCCAGCCCGAGGAGCCCGTCCCCGACGGACCGCACGGACGACGCGACCAGCAGAAGCCCTACCAGCACGCCGCCGGAGAGCGCGACGATCCAACCGCCCCGTAGGGCGAGGGCGCCGAAGGCGGTCAGGGCCACCAGGGCGAGGAGGTCGGTGACCCGCTCGGCGAGGACGATGGGGGCCGTCCAAGCCACGGACACGCCATGACGCTGGTGGAGAAGGAACGACTTGTAGACCTCACCAAGCTTCCCCGGCGTGATGCTGGCGACGAAGCCGGCGAGAAAGATCCCGGCGCTTTCCCCAGGGGGCAGGCGCACCGCGAGGCGGCGAAGATAGAGCTCCCAGCGCACCCACCGGAGCGCGTAGTTCCCGGTGGCCAGGGCCACGGCGACCCCGAACCATTCCCAGGCGTACCGCCCCAGGGTATCGCCGAGGGCGTCGACGTCGCTCCAGGCGGAGAGGGCGGCGAAGACCAGAGCCCCGAGGAGAACGACTCCGAACAGCTGCCGGGCGAAGGGTCGTGGTGCCGCGACCAGCGTACGCCGGCTGCCCTCCGCTTCCGATCCCTCTTTCCCGGGCCCGTTCACCGGGGCCTTCCTCGCCGCCCAGAGCGTCCTCGTCGAGCGCTTCGAAGGAGGAGGCCCGCGGCGAGGAGGACCGACAACAGGCCCAGGGCGATCAACACCTCCGGGGGGGCGGACCAGACTCTCATCGTCGACGCCATCATCGACCGCCTCCGGGATCGGCGCAAACCCGGTCCGGGCATTCGAGCCGAGGTTCCCCGAACGGCCCCGCCGGAGATCGTGGCGATCGCCGTCGTCGGATGCCATGACCCGCCGGGAGGTGCGGTGCTCCGGCTGAACGACGACGCGACGGACTATCCTCGACGGGCACCGCCGCGGACCGGCGGAGTCGGCCGCCGATGACGGACATGCCCCGAGAAAGCGACCTGCGACCGTCGACGGGCCTTCGCCGGGATGCCCTCCGGTTGCCGAATCTCCTGACCTTCCTGCGGGTGGCGGCGGTCCCCTTCGTCCTCGGGTTCCTCTACGCGGGGACGCCGGAAGCGAGCTTCTGGGCGGCGATGATCTACATCGGCTCGACGGTCACCGACTTCCTGGACGGCTGGCTCGCGCGCCGGAGCGGCCAGGTCAGCCTCCTCGGCAAGTACCTCGACCCGCTGGCGGACAAGATCCTGGTCACCTCGACCCTGGTCTTCCTGTGCTGGATGGGCCGGCTTCCCCTGCTCGGCGTGATCGCCGTCCTGCTCATTCTCGGCCGGGAGCTTGCCATCACCTCCCTCCGGACCCTGGCGATCAGCGAAGGGCTCGTTCTGGCAGCCGGCCAGGGTGGCAAAGAGAAGACCGCCCTCCAGATGGTCGCCCTCCTCTGCCTGATCCTCCACTTTCCCTACGCCATCGACCTCGGGTTTGGTCCCCTGTGGGTCGATCTCGGGCAGGTCGGGCTCGCGTTGTTGTACCTGAGCCTGGTCTTCGCGCTCACGAGTGGCGGCGCTTACCTTCGGGTGTTCGTCGCCGCCGTCGAGGCGAAGGAACGCCGGACCCGGAGCGGGAGCTCAGGCCTACCGGGCGGCCCGGATGCGCGGTAACCCCCGGACCATGCAGCTATTCGAGGCGCGTCGCACCCGCCGGCTCCTGCTTCGACTCGACGCCGGAGCCGTCCTGCCGGAGACCCTGACGACCGCCCTCCGGGCCGCCCGAGCACGGACGGCTTCGCTGCGGGGGACGGGGCGGGTCC
>DAPKRP010000963.1:0-7134 GCA_031800515.1 Polyangiaceae bacterium LLY-WYZ-14_1
GCCCAGAGGAGCAGGCCGAGGGCGATCCGCGAGGCCATGCGGGGACCGGCCAGCTCCGACGTGCTCGGGGTCGGGGAGCCCGGGGTAGGGCGGAGAGGAGCCGGACGGTCCGGACGCATCCGGGATGCTAGCAACCGCGGAAAATGCTCGCTATATCCTCCGACGTGGCCCCCGCCGTCTGGGAGCGCCGCGTCCTCGATGCGATCGCCGCCCGGGTGTTCCGGTCGTCGTCCCCCGGGGACGACGACAGCGCGCATGCCGCAGGCCTCCCGGAGGGATGGCCGCCGGTCGCCGGCACCCACACGAGCGATCAGGTCGCCGCTCTCGTCGCTCGACTGGGCGGGGCGGAACGGCGGGAGCTTCGCTTGTTCCTCCGAGCCATCGAATGGGGGGGACCCCTTCGCGTCGCGCGGCCCGGCCTGCGGTTCACCCTTCTCGACGGGGACGACCAGGACGCGGTGCTGCGGTTTCTGGCGGAAGGACCGATCCGGCGCCTTCGGGGCGCCTTCGCGGCCCTGAAGAGCCTCCTCTGCCTGGGCTACTTTTCCGATCCTCGCGCCTGGGGGGCGATGGGCTACGACGGCCCCCGGGACGACCGGCCTGCCGACCGGGCGTCCAGCCCGCTGATCGGGATTCGGCGCCGCCCGGAAGGCTCCTCCCCCGGGGAAGGCGAAGCCCCCCGTTGATGCCGGCCCCGGGACGCATCGAAGACGCTTCCGCTCTGGTCGACCGGGCGGGTCCTCAGGTCGAGCTTCGCGCCGACGTGGTCGTGGTCGGGGCCGGGGCCGGTGGCTCGATGGCCGCTCGGGAGCTCGCCCGGCGCGGCCTCGACGTCCTGCTCCTGGAGGAGGGCCCGGACCACCGGCCGGAGCAGTCCACCCAGCGGGAAGAGGAGATGCTCCCTCGCCTCTTCCGGGACCTCGGGGGCCTGCGCACGGCGGACCTCGGGATCCTCGTCCTCGCCGGGCGGGGCGTCGGCGGGTCCACCCTCCACAACACGAACCTCGCGAAGCGGATCCCGGACCCGATCCTCGCCCACTGGGCCGATGGTCTCGGGCTCGGACCTGGGGCGGTGGGTCCGGAAGCCCTCGCCCCGTTCTTTGACGAGGTGGAACGGGACCTCGGCGTGACCCGCATCCCGGAGGAACGGGTGAACGCCGCCAACCGACGGATGCGGGCGGGGATCGAGGCCCTCGGTTGGCAGGGCGGCGTGCTTCCCCACAACCGAGACGAGCGGTGCCAGGGAAGCGGGTTCTGCGAGCTCGGCTGCGCCTATGACGGCAAGCGAAACGCGCGCCGGATCCTCGTACCTCAGTTGCTCGAAGCCGGCGGGCGGGTCCTCGCCGGGGCCCGGGTGGAACGCATCCGCCATGGCGGCGGTCGCGCCGAAGGCGTCGACGCGACCCTCCAGGGCCCCGTCGGCGCCGATCCGGACGCCCGGATCGGCCGCCTCCGGGTGCGAGCGAGGGCCGTCTGCCTCGGGGGCAGCGCGATCGGCTCCGCCGAGATCGCCCTCCGCTCCCGGCTCCCGGATCCCCATCGCCGGCTCGGCCGCGGGCTCCGGATCCACCCGGGGGCCGTCGTCGCCGGCATCTTCCGGGAGCCCCTGGAGGCGTGGAAGGGTGTCCCTCAGAGCGTCGAGTGCACCGAGCATCTCGACCTGCGCCCGGGTGCGAGCCGCCGCGTCTGGCTCATCCCGAGCTTCGCCCATCCCGTCGGGGTCGGCGCGCTCCTTCCGAGCTTCGGTCCGTCCTTCTTGGACACGCTGCGGGACTATCCCCGCATGATGGCCATCGCGGCCATGGTCCACGACGAGACGGAAGGGCGGGTCGCGGTCGGACGCGGCGGACGGACCGAGCTTCGCTATACGCCGAACGCTGCCGACCGCGCCCAGCTCGCCCAAGGGGCTCGGGCGGCTGCCCGGATCCTCCTCGCCGCCGGCGCGGAGCGCTGCCTGGTGCCCGCGGTTCCCTCCATCGAGGTCCGGAGTGAGCGCGAGCTCGAGGCCATCACCCCCGATCGCTTTCGCCCCAATGACGCCCGGCTCACCGCCGTGCACCCCATGGGCACCCTCCCCATGTCCCCGGACCCCCGCCGGGGCGCGACGGACCCATCGGGTCGTCTCCGGGGCGTGGACGGGGTGTGGGTGGTCGACGGCTCCGTCTTTCCCACCTCGATCGGCGGACCGCCCCAGATGGGCATCTACGCCTTCGGGATGCGCCATGGGCGCGCCCTGGCGGACGCCCTCTGACCGTCCGCGGTCAGACCTGGCCGTGGCGCAGCAATCGTTCCGCCTGATGGGCCCGGCGGATCCGCCGAGACCGTTCCGCTCGCACGATCGACAGGAGGGCTGCCGTCGCCTCGTCCAGGTCTTCGTTCACGACCAGGTAATCGAAGGACCCGTAGTGGGCGATCTCCTCCCGGGCGCGGGCGAAACGACGGGCGATGACCTCGTCCGGATCCTGGGCCCGGCGCCGCAGCCGACGCTCGAGCTCTGCCATGCTGGGCGGCAGGATGAAGACGCCCACCGCCTGCGGCACGGTCGCCTTCATCTGCCGGGCGCCCTGGTGGTCGACGTCGAAGACGATGCCCTGGAGGCCCTGGGAGCGGGCGCCCTCGATCTCCGACAGGGCGGTGCCGTAGAGGTTGCCGTGGACCTCGGCCCACTCGAGGAAGCGGCGCTCCTGGACGAGGGCGTCGAAGGTCCCCCGGGAGACGAAGTGATAGTGGGAGCCGTCGACCTCCCCCGGGCGGGGCGGTCGGGTCGTGTGGCTCACGGAGAAGGTGAAGTCGGGGAACTCGGCGAGGAGTCGACGGGTCAGGGTGCTCTTCCCGGCGCCGGAAGGGGAGGAGAGGATCAGGAGCAGGAGCGCGTCGGCCGGGTTCCGGGGGCTGGTGACGGGCCCGTCCTGCGAGGCGCCCAGCTCGGAAGGGGCAGGGCCGGTGTCCGTGGATTGGTCCGCCATGGGTGGGTGTCGCCGTGCCGTTCCCTCGACATCCGGCGGTCAGAGAACGTTCTGAACCTGCTCCCGCAGTCGCTCGAGCTCGGCCTTCAGGTCGACGACCCGGTGGGCCAGTCGCGCTTCGACGCTCTTCGAGCCGATGGTGTTGGCCTCTCGGTTCATCTCCTGGAGGAGAAAGTCGAGCCTGCGTCCCACCGGGGCGGCGCCCCCCTGGTCCATCGCCTGGCGGAACTGGGCGCAGTGGCTGGCCAGTCGGGTGAGCTCTTCGGCGACGTCGGAGCGTTCCGCCAGGGTGGCGAGCTCCTGGGCCAGGCGGTCCTCGTCGACGGGGACGTCGCTGCCGTCGAGGAGTCGGGCGACGCGTTCCCGGAGCCGGGCATGCCAGGCGTCGACCACCTGGTCCGCCTCGGCCTGGAGGGCGCTGACGAGGGCTTCGACCCGGGCCAGGCGGTCGCCGAGATCCCTGGCGAGGGACGCGCCTTCCTGGGCCCGCATCTCCTGGAGGGCATCAGCGGCGGCGGCGAAGGCTTCCCCGGCCGCGCTGCGAAGGGCGTCCGGGTCGACGCGGGGGCGATGGCTCGCGAATAGGTCCGGGACCGCGGCGAGCAGAGAAAGCGGCACGGGTTCTCCCGGGGCCAGCTCGTCCCGCAGGGCCTCGAGGGCGGTGAAGGCGGCCTTGGCCCGGGCGACGTCTAGGGTGACGGGCGGAGCGTTCCAGCCCTCCAGGCGAACCGCCGATTCCACCCGGCCGCGGCCGAGGGATTTCCGCACCAGGTCTTCGACCAGCGCACCGAGGTCCGGTTGGTCCGCCGGCGCCCGGACCCGCACGTCGAGGAAGCGATGGTTCACCGCGCGAAGCTCGACGACCAATCGCCCCCCACCGGGGAGGTCCGAGGAGCCGGCGCCGAAGCCGGTCATGCTGCGGAGGGTCGCGCCGGAGGCGCTCAGGAGAGCCCCCGCTTCCGGCGGATCTGGTCCCGGACCTTGGCGTATTCGATGTCGAAGGTGGCCGTGCCTTCCTGGAGGTTGCGGATCTTCGACCGGATCTCCTGATCGAGGTCGTCTTCCACTTCCATGTTCCGGCGAAGGATGGGTGTCAGCACCTGTCGGAGTTGTGTGTCATCCCCGTAGATCTCTTCCACGTTCTGCGAGTGAAAGAGCATGTTCATGATTTGTTCGAGGATGTAGGGAAGAGGCTCATCAGGTGGGGGCGCGCCCCGCTCCTTCGCCACTTGAGCCTTCGCTTTACCGAGGCCCGCATGCCCCGCTCCCCGGGCGTCCAGCCGGGCCTTCGCCTCGTCCAGGATCTGGCGGTCCAGCCGTACGTATTCTTTCAGGACGGCTTCGATGTCGAGGCGGACTTCTTCTTCGTCGACGACCTCGATGTGATCGTTTTCGACCAACGCCCTTACAACGTCCGAACTGAGCACGGGGATCTTACCACTGTAGAGACGCATAATCGGAGGACCTACCCCAGCCTACCCGTACTGCAGACGGCGAGGGACGGTACCCGCGGAAAACGGACGAGTCAATCGTCTGCCCCCCTCCAGCGCCCCCCGGTTTTGGACGATATGCATGGAAAAATCCAACCAAGACGGATGAGGCAGTGACGATGAGGAACGGTCAAGCCCGGGTGATGGGGGTCTGGGGCGTGAATCGGGATGGCGACCGGGGTCGCCGCCGACGCGCCCTGGCGCGCTGCGTCCTCTTCGAGACCGTCGGTGATTCCCTCATCGACGACCTCGCCGAGCGCGCCCCGGTTCACCAGTACACCCGCCGGCAGCTCGTCCACGCGGAGGGGGAAGAAGCGGCGAACCTCCACGTGGTGGTCCGAGGTCGGGTACGGTTGACCCGTGCCGCCGCCGGGGGCCGGGAGCTCACCATGGATTACCGCGGCCCCGGCGAGGTGGTGGGGGAGACCGCGATCGTCGGCGGGCCCCATCCGACCAGCGCCCGGGCCATCGAAGACGTCGAGACGTTGCGGATTCCCACCGAGGTCGTGCAGCGCCTGTTCCGGGATGCGCCGGCCTTCGCGGGCGGGCTAGCGCGATTCGGACTGGAACGGAGCCGGGAGCTCGAGAGCCGGATCGAAGCCTTGGTCAGTCGCTCCGTCGAGTCCCGGGTGGCCCGCTTCCTCCTGGACGCGGCGGCCCGGCACGGGGTGCCGGATTCCCGAGGGACGCTCATCGGCGTGAAGTTCACCCACCAGGAGATCGCGAGCTTCGTCGGCTCCACCCGGGAGACGGTCACCCTGATCCTCCGAGAGCTGAAGCGCCACGCCCTCATCGAGACCGACCACCGGCGCGTCGTGGTGCTCGACAAGGACGGCCTCAACGGCCGGATCTGAGAGGGTCGGTCGAGATAACCGACCCTCTGAGAGGGCCGGTCTAGAGGTCGCCGTCTTCGTCCGACTTCAAGCGATCCCGCATCCGGCGAAGCAGCTCGTCGAAATCGTGTTCCCGGATGATGCGGTTGAACTGGGAGCGGTAGTTCGAGACCATCCCGACGCCGTCCGTGTCGACGTCGACGATCCGCCAATCGTTCCCTTCCGGCCGCAGCTCGTAGGTCACCTGGACCGGGGGCTCTCGCCGATTCCGTCGATTCTGGGCCAGCGTCCGAACCAGCCGGCGGTCCCCCCGGGCTTGCTCGCTCTCGTAGCGGATGCGGTAGTCGAGGGTCTCCTCGAGGTTTTTCCGGTAGCTGCGCTGAACCAAGGCCCTGAGGAGCCGGACGAACTCCTGACGCTTCCCGGCGTCGACGTCGTCCCAGTGCCGCCGCAGGGACGCTTCCGCGATGGTCTGGAAGTCGATGATCTCGCCGATGGTCTCCTGCACCTGGGCGTCCCGCCGTTCCGCCGCGGCGCCGGAGACGTTGCGGCGCAGAAGCCCCTGGAGTCGTTCCACGGTGCGCTCGACGAAGCGGGCGGCGGGGCCCTGGCTTTCCTGAGCGCGGGCGACGCCGATGGCCGCTCCCGGGGTCCCGGGTCCGCCGGGCGCCCCGGCGACGCCCAAGGTGGCCGCGAGCGCGACGGTGGCGATGAGTGCCCCGGTCCCGGGTGGCCGATGCCGACCGGTGCGGCGAAGCGGCGGAAGGGCCGGAGACGGGGCAGGGTGGTTCACAGGGGTGCCGGTGGTCCTCATGGTGACGTGGTCTCCCATACGGGGGGTTCGACGCCCTCGAGGCGGGCGGATTCAGAAGGAGCAGTCGACCTCCCACCGGGCCGGGTCCAAAACGTTCACCCCGGTGGTGCGCTCGAGCTCTGCGAGGGCCGTGTTGTAGCTCCGGATGGCATCGAGGTGCTCGGCCCGAGCGCCGAAGTAGGTCTGGACGGCATCGATGAGGTCCCGGGCGTCGGTCGTGCCGAGCTCGTAGCCCTGGCTCGCGGAGATCAGCCAGGAACGCCCCTGGCGGCGGGCGTCTCGCCAGGCGGACTCCCGGCGGGCGGCATCCTCGAGCTCCGCGTAGGCGCGGGTCACCTCGAGCTCGGCGCCGATGGCCGCTTCGTCGGCCCGGGCGCGTGTCTCGGCGAGCTGCTCCTCCGCCCGGCGTACCCGGAGGCGCTGGCCCCAGAGGTCGAGCTGCCAGCGGAAGACCAGGGCGAAGCTCAGATTGGTGAAGTTGGCGTTGTCCCGGATGAAGGGGTTGGTCTGGTTGGTGACGCCCGGGCCATAGCTCGCGCCGACCCCGAGTCGGATCCCGAAATCCGGAAAATAGCCCGCCCGTTGGATGTCCGCCGCCGCCTCCCGGGCCGAGAGACCCGCGGAGAGCTGGGCGAGGTCGGGGCGCCGGGTGCGGGCGAGCTCGACGTAGGTGGCGAGGGGCTCGGGCTCGAAGGGGGCAGGCTCGCTCGGACAGTCCGAGATGGTCACCTCGGCCCGACCGGTCAGGAGCTCGAGGGCGCGCCGGGCCGTCCGTTCGAGGGCCACCGCCGACGAGGAGCGAGCCGTGACCTGGGCCGCGGCCGTCGCGAGCCGGAACTCGTCGGCGGGTTTCACCCCCGGGTCCCCGGCCTCGAGCCGCTCCGCCAGCACGGACTGGGCGCGGACGAGTCGGGCCTGCCCTTCGTCGATCATCTGTTGGAGGTCGAGGGCGAGCTGCAGGGTGAAAAACGCCCGGCGAACGTCGAAGGCGACCCGGTCCAGGGTGACCTCCCGGGCCTGCTCCGCCGCCG
>DAPKRP010000964.1:0-7314 GCA_031800515.1 Polyangiaceae bacterium LLY-WYZ-14_1
CGGGGTCGAGCTCCTCGGCGTCCCGGCACGCCTCGAAGACCCGGAGTTCCCGGCGAAGGTCCTGGCCTTCCGGGTGCAGCAGCGGCTGATCGGCGAGATCCTCGGCTCCCTGCCCCCGGCGGAGCGGCTGACCTTCCGGGAGATCGTGCGGGCGGTGGTCGAAAGCCCCTTCTTTCGGGCCGGAGGGGTCAACCGACCGCTGAGCGAGGTCGAGGAAGCCGCCCTCCGACATGCCGGCGTCGGCGGCCGGACCTGGATCACGCCGGAGCAGCTGACCCGAAAGCTGCAGTCGGTGACCGGTGTCGAGCCGGCCTCCCAGCCGAACTCCGGCGGCGACGTCATCCTGGCGATGAACCGATTCCGGCTCCTCCTCGGTGGGACCGACTGGAACACGGTGCCGGAGCGGAACCGGGAACCGGACTCCGTGTCCGTCCGGCTCCTCGAGCGGGTGGCGAACGACTTCGCCTGCCGCGCCGTGCCTCGGGACTTCGGCGTCGTCGACGCAGCACGCCGACGGCTCTTCACGGAGGTCGAGGCGACCACCCTTCCCGACGGGGAGGGCGTGGAACGGATCCGTCGGCAGATCCAGCGGCTGCATCGCTACCTGCTCGGAGAGGAGCTCGCCGCCGGAGATCCGGAGGTGCAGGCGACTCTGGACCTCTTCACCGCGGTCCTCGAGACGGGACAGCCCCTCGTCGAAAGCCGGGAGGCGAGCAGGCAGCTGCCCTGTCGCTTTCGTCCCGACGAGGAAGAAGAGCCCGGGCGGGTCGCCGTCGAGGAGGACCCGGACTTCATCCTCCGCGCCTGGACGGCGGTCCTTTCCTACCTCCTTGCCGACCCCCGTTTCGTCATCGAATGACCATCCACCCCTCGGAGGTGATGCCGTGAGCGCCAGCTCGTCCGACCCGTCCCGTACCGCCCCGTCCTCCGGGGATCCGTCGACACTCCGCATCGGGCGACGCCGGCTCCTCGGCCTCGGCGCGACCGCCCTCGGCGCCTTCACGCTGCTCCCCCCTCTCCGACGGGCGACCGGCAATGCCGACTGTAGGACGCCGCCGTTGGTCATCACCCTTCGCGCCGGCGGCGGTTGGGATCCCACCTACTGCTGCGACCCGATCGTCGACGACCCGCGCTTCACGCCGTTCACGGCCGCGGACGTCCTCCAGGCGGAGGGGATCCGCTACGCGCCGTTCGACGTCGACGACGGAACCCGGACCCCCTACCGAGTCAACGGCCAGGACTTCTTCGCCAAGCACGCTGGGCGCATGGTGGTGGTCAACGGCGTGGACCACGAGACGGTGGCCCACGACGTCGGCAGCCGGGTGTCGATGTCGGGCTCCAGTCGGCTGGGTCTGCCGACCCTGAGCGGGTTGGTCGCGGGGATCGCCGGCCGAGGCCTGCCCCTGGCCTACCTCGTCTCGGGTGGCTACGCGTCCGCCCAGAGCATGGTGCCCCTCATCCGGGTCGCCGGGGGAGACACGCTCCGGCAGATTCTTATCCCGAACGGCATGGGCTCCCGTGCCGACGACCCGGTTCACGAGGCGGAGGTCGAATCCCTGATCGCGGCCGCCCGCTGGGAACGGGACGCCCGGCTGGCCCCCGACCTTCCCTCGGCGGCCCACACCGTCGCCCAGATCCGGAACAGCCGGGGCGCCGCCCTGGACGAACGCTTCCGCACCCTGCTCGACGGGCTCGAGGCGACCGCCGTCGACTCGGAGAACGACGCCGTCCAGACCGCCTCGGCGATCCTCGCGGCCATGCGCGCCGGCGCCTGCGCCGCGGCGCACCTCACCTACAGCGGCGTCGGCTCCCAGTTCGACACCCACGACCGGGACCACGGGAGCCTCGACCCCCGGGCCGGGCATCGGCCCGCCTTGGCCCAGCTCTTCGAGGCAGCGGACTACCTCGTCGATACGGTGGAAGGCGACGAGGTGCTCGGGGAGCGCGGGCTCGTGCTGGTCATCGGCTCCGAGTTCGGCCGCACCGTGTTCAACGCGGACCGGGGCAAGGACCACTGGAACATCGGAAGCACCATCGTGATGACCGCTGGGGCCGCGGCGGATCGGATGGAGCCGGGGCGCGCCGTCGGGTGGACCGGGGCGACCACTCCCGACGGAACGCGCATCAACGGAGCCTACGGCTACAAGGTGAAGGTCGTCTCCGGAGAGCTCACCCGGGTGGACGACGAAGACGACCCGGACGCCTTCCGGCTGACCGCCAAGCACGTCCACGTGGCCATTCGGGACTTGCTCGACCTCTGCGACGACCACCTGCCCGATTCCCCCCTGACGACCTTCCGGGTCCCCGACGTCTCCCCCGAGCCTCTCCCCCTGTTCCGCTCCTGACGCCGGGACGAGTGGCGTTCATCCGTTCTCGAAGGCGTTCTCCAGGGCGGCCTCCTCCGCTTCTTCCGGGGAGCCCGGGTCTGCCGCGGGGCGGGTCGCGGTCGGGCGGTCGGCGCTGGCCGGGGTGTCTCCGTGGAACCAGCGATGGATGCGGGCGGCCTGGGGACGGGTCGCGCCGGCGGCGACCAGGGTGGCGGGGTCGGCACTCTTGACCGCCGCCAGGGACCCGAGGCTTTCCAGGAGGGCGGCACGGGTCTTTCGCCCTACCCCGGGGATCTCTTCGAGGGGGCTCTGGAAGGCGCGCTTCTTACCGATCTTCCGCCGCAGGGTGTTCGACGAGCGGTGGGCTTCGTCCCGAGCCAGGGCGAGCATCTGGAGCGCTCCTCGCACGGCGATCGGGTTCTTCTGGCCGGGGAGATAGACCCGGTCGACCATCGTCTCCCCAGCGACGTTTTCCTTTTCCTTGGCCAAAGCGGCGAGGGGCACGGCGTCGACGCCGAGGTCCCGCAGCGCCGCCTGGGCCACCCCGAGCTGGCCCTTGCCCCCGTCGACCACGAGGAGGTCCGGCAGGTCCCAGCCCGCTTCCTTGTCCCGGCCGCGGCGGAAGCGCCGGGAGAGCACCTCGTACATCGCGCCGTAATCGTCCCCGGCGCGGGCCCGCTTGACGTGAAAGCTGCGGTAGCGCTTACGGTCCGGCTGGCCGTCGAGAAGGGCGACCACCGCGGCTACCGTGTCCTCTCCCGCGGAATGGGAGACGTCGACGCATTCGATCCGGTGGGGCGGGCCGGGCAGCCGGAGCTTCCGGGCCACCTGCTCGAGGCGTTCTTCGACGTCGGCCTTGGCCCGCGCCTTTTCCTGGAATGCATGAGCGGCGTTCTGCCGGGCCATCTCCACGAGCTTCGCCTTGGCCCCCCGCTGGGGGACGAGCACCTTGACCCGTCCCCCGGGGGCCCCTCCGCTCGCGCGCTTTTCGGAGAGGAGAGCGGCCAGACCTTCCATCGCTTCGATGGGCATGGGCAGGAGCAGCTCATCGGGGATGAACGCTCGCGCGCCGACCTGATCCACGTCGGCGCTGCCGTAGTACTGGCCGACGAAGCTCGCGGCGAGCTCGTCGTCCGGCAAGCTGACGCCGGCAAGGTCGAAGGTGCGCACGCCGACCAGGCGGCCGCTGCGGATCATCAGGAGCGCCGCCTCTGCCTGGTCCGCCTGGCGGAACAGTCCGAGGACGTCCTGGTCGACGTCCTTCGCGGTCGCGACCCGTTGTTCTTCCTGGACTCGGTCGACGGCCCGGATCTGGTCACGAAAGGTGGCGGCCCGCTCGTACTCGAGGGCATCGGAGGCGGACCGCATGCGCCCTTCGAGATCCCGCTTCAGCTCGTCGTGGCGCCCCTCGAGGAACATCGTCACGTCGTCGACCTGTCGGCCGTATTCTTCCCGATCGACGTCGAGGACGCAGGGTCCGGGACAACGCTTGATCTGGTACTGAAGACAGGGTCGGACCCGGGCTTTGAATTCCGTGTCGCGGCAGGTCCGGAGCTGGAAGAACCGATTGACGAGCCGCAGGGTCTGCCGCGCCGCCGTCGCCGAATGATAGGGCCCGAAGTAACGCGCCCCGTCATTCCGGGGGCGACGGACGACCTCGAGGCGGGGCCAGGGAGCCTTCGGATCGAGACGCAGGTTGAGGAACTCCTTGTCGTCCCGAAGTTTGAAGTTGTAGCGAGGCTGGTGCTCCTTGATCAGTTGGTTCTCGAGAAGGGCGGCCTCCCGCTCGCTCGCGGTGACGAAGGTCTCGAGGTCGCCGATCTCCTGGCCGAGCAGACCGATGAAGTAGCGGCTGTCCGTCGTGCCCGGTTGGAAGTAGCTCCGGACGCGGTTGCGTAGGCTCGACGCCTTCCCGACGTAGAGGACGCCGCCCCGTCGGTCCCGGAACACGTACACGCCGGGACGGCCGGGCAGCGCATCGAGCTTTTCCTGGACGACCTCCGGCAGCACGGCCCGAGAACATGGGGCGCCCCTCGGGGGGATGCATCCCTCCGGCGACGGAATCGATGCCACCGCCGCGCCGTTCCAACGGAACCGCTCCCTTGACGTTTCCGGGGTTGGGGGCGTAGGTGCCCGGCGTGCGACGCCTAGACCCCACGCCCCGCCCCGGCGGCGCCCCGGCGGCGCCCGCAGCCCTGCTTCTCCTGCTGCTCCTCATCGGCGTGCCATTCCTCTCCGGCGCTACCCCGGAAGAAGGAGAGGACGATGCCCCAGCGCTGTCCCTCCGGACGTTCACCCTGGCCAAAGAGGTCGAAGACCGGGAGCCCATCGACCCGACGGATTCCTTTTCCCGGTCCGAGGACCAGCGGATCGTCGCCTTCCTGGAGGTCGCGAACCCGGCCCGGACGGCGACCACGGTCACCGTCCACTGGGCACGCCAAGATGGAGCGGATCGCTTCCCCCCGACCTCCATCGACATCCCCGCCTACCGCCGCTGGCGTACCTGGGCCTACACGACCCCACGCCGCCTGTCCGTGGGCGAGCACCTCTGCATCGTGAAAGCCGCCGACGGCCGGGAGCTCGGCCGGAAGGCCTTCGAGGTCGTGGAGTAAACTAGTCGAGTACCTCGGGTCGGAAGGGGTCAGCCCGGCGTGGTGGTCCGCCGGGGGACCAGGATCACGAAGAGGTGCCGGGTCCCGGGGACCACCAGCTCGACGTAGAAGGTCTGGTCCCGATCCGTGCGCGACACGTGGAAGTTCTCGAGGCGGACGGTGAACTCGGCCTCCAGCCCGGGGACCGCCATCGCGTAGCGCTCGCCGTCGACGAACAGGACCGCGTCCTCGAGCGCCGTCCCCGCCGGTGGCGTCCAGCAGGGGGGATCCGGAATCGGCGATGCGCCTCCGAACCATTGGCAGCTCGGCGCCGAGTCGGTGACGAAGGCCCGACCGAGGGCGGGCTCCCGGCCAACCGCCTCGACCGCGGGCCGAACGTCGCCGGCTTCCGCCGCCTGGAAGCCCAGGGTCACACGGCGGGTCCGTACCTGTTCTTCGTTCATGAAGACGAAGGACGCGTCCTCGGGCCTCCGCTCCGGATTCGTCAACGAGCCGCAGGCGGGATCGCTCTCACGCTCGCAGCGGAGGTCAGCGACCCGGGCCTCGAAGAGGTCGGAGGCCCCATCCTCGTCCGTATCCCAGCCGCAGCGGTCGGAGCCCCGGGTCAGCTCCTCGCCGTCCGGGAGCCCGTCCCCGTCGGCGTCGAGGTCCAGGTAATCGGGAGAGCCGTCCGGGTCCACCGGCGGGGGGACGAGGTCGAAGGTGGGCTCCCAGCGCTCGTCGATCTCCCCGGGACAGGAGACCGGCGGGGTCGCGGGGTCGTCGTCCCCGGCCTCGACGGCGTCCCCGACGCCGTCGCCGTCCGCGTCCTGGTCCCGGAAGTTCGGCACGCCATCCCCGTCGGCGTCCCGGAGGCCCTCGTCGCCGTCCGAGATGGTGTCCCCGTCGGCATCCCGGTCCCGGAAGTCGGGCTCGCCGTCCCCGTCCGTGTCGACGGGCTGCCCGTCGGGGGCGAGCTCGGTCCAGTTCGACAGCCCGTCCCCGTCGATGTCCGGGTCATCGGCATCGGAGCGGCCGTCGCCGTCGAGGTCCCCCGGGGGCGTTTCCCGATCGGCCACCCCGTCGCCATTGACGTCCGGGTCGTCGCAATCGGGGAGGCCATCCTGGTCGAGGTCGCGTCCGGGGTCGCAGTCGCCGCCGGCGTCCGGGGCGCCCGGGTCCCCGGGCACGATCCCATCGTCGCCGCAGCCAGCGCCCAGGACGAAGACGGTGAGGCCGAGCCAGATGGCACGCATCGGGAACGGCCGCGGTGCCGGCGTAAGGCGGCGGGGGGTGGCGTCCCGGGGAACAGGAACGGGGTTTCGGACCGGCCCGGGCATCCGGGCAAGGAAGGGCTTCATCCCGGGAAGGATGGCAGTCGAAGCGGGGCAGCGGTCAACCGACGACGGGCGGCTTGTCCGTTTCCTGGCCCCAGAAACCCGGATATTTCTTCACCACGAGGTCGCCCTGGCCCACCTTGACCTGACAGGCCAGGCGTAGGCCCCGGCTCGGGTCGTGGGGGGGCACCTGGAGCCGCAGCTTCTCCCGGGCCGACGGCGGGTCGACGTCGCCCTCGACCTGGACGGCGCAGGTGCCGCAGGTGCCGAAGCCCTTGCAGTTTACCAGGCGTGCCCGCCCGTTGTGGGGGCTTGCCCCCTCCCGCAGGATGGCGTCCCGGAGACGGACCCCCGGGTCCGCCTCGAACACCTGCTCACCGAACCGGACCAGGGGCATGCCCGGGAGATGTGGTCGCCACCCCGGGCCGGCAAGCGGCGCAGCCCGATGGTTCGGCCCCCTCTCCACCGTTATGTTGAGAGGGTCGGTCGACATAACCGACCCTCTCAGGCCGAGGCGGGGTCCCGGGTCCCGAACCCGGCCGTCCGGACCGCCTCCCGGAGACGGTCCTGATCCGCGACCCCCCACACCCGAACGACCCCCGGGTCGAGGGCCACGTCGACGTCTTCCACGCCGGGGACCTGGGACAGGGCTGTCCGCACCTTTCGGACGCAGCCCTGGCAGGTCATCCCGTCCACCCCGATGGCCACCTCTCCGGCGTCGCCCGAGCTTCCGCCGGAGCGGACGCTCATCCGGCGGCGTAGGGTCCCGACCGCGTCCTGGAGCTCATCGAAGGCGAAGCGTCCGAAGAGCACGACGAGGACCCCTGCGGAGGCGAGGGCCCACCAGGGCGCCGCCCCGGCGGCCCCGTGGTCGTGGCCCCCGGCGGGATGGGCCAGGGCGACCGCCTCGCCGCTCAGGAGCCCATCGAAGAAGAGCCCGGCGCCGAGGCTTCCGAGCACCAGGGTGGCGAGGTAGACGGCGAGCACCCGCGCGCCGAAGGCGCCCCGGACCGCCCCGACCGTCGCCACGTTGGTGGCCGGACCCGCCATCAGGAACAC
>DAPKRP010000965.1:0-3430 GCA_031800515.1 Polyangiaceae bacterium LLY-WYZ-14_1
GCCAGGGCGCCGTGAAGGCCGACGCGCGAGAATCGTTTCTAACGGCCACGGACCTCCTACCCTACCCCGTATACCTCCACGTCCATCCTCGGCAGCGAGAGCGACGGGGAGGGGGGTTATTCGAGACTTTGACGTGAAGGCCGAGGGAACCGCCGGTCCATACTCGCTCGCGGCGAGGCGAACTCATTCTGAGGAGGAAGTCATGACGAAGATCGGAGGAACAGACCAGGTCCCGGACCCGCCGGAGCCGTTCGGCGAGGGTGGGCGCCGGCTCTGGGAGTCGGCGCTCCGGGCGTTCGACTTCGAGGATCACGAGCGGATCCTGCTCGTCGAGGCGTGCCGGACCAAGGACCTGATCGACGCCGCCAAGGCCGAGCTCGATCGGGACGGGCCGACGGTTCTTGATCGCTTCGGCCAGGCGAAGATCCACCCGGCGGAGGGGATCGTCTCCCGGGGTGCTCAGCGGCTGCGGATGCTCTTCCGGGAGCTCGGCTTCACCGGCGGGACCGTCTCCCGGCCAGCGGACATCCTCTGATGCCGCGCCGCAAGCGATCGACCCCGGAGCGGAGGATCCGCCTGAACGAGGACCAGCTGGATCAGTTCTCGAAGACGCCGGCCTCGCCGCTTCATCGCCGGAACGGGTTCGGGCGGCTCGAGCCCGGGAGCCGGGCGTTCAAGACCGCGCTCCGGGTCTGGGAACGCGAGGGACCGGACCTGGTCGTCCGATGGGTGCGCCGGACGTACCCGATCCCGGTTCACGACGACGAGAGCGGCCCGGGGTCGCGGCCCGCCTTCTACTGGATGACGAAGGACGCGAGCTGGGTCCCGGCCCTGCCGTTCTACGGCCCGGAGCTCCTGGACCGCCTCAACGCCTGGCTGCCCGGCGAGCGTGACGCCTACGACGACGCCGGCGGTCCCGAGCGTTGGCGCCCCCGCCGCCGCGCTGCCGAGGAGTACCGGGAGCGGGCCGGTGTGTACTCGGTCGAGCTCAACGCCCGGGGCTGGCGGCTCGATCACATCCGCAGGACCCTTCACCCCCTACTCGAGGAGCTCGAGAACCATGAGTGACCGCAGACGCCCGAAGCTGACCCCGGAGACGTGGAAGCACTACATCGCCGACGCCCTCGACGGGATCCCCAGGAGCAAGCTCACGAACCGGGCGCGGCTCCTGATCGACGACATCCGCGAGGCCGGGAGCGAATCGGAGGAAGACCTCCACGACACGCTCAGGGTCGTCGCTAAGATCGGCCTCGCCCTCGCGTTCGACTCCGTGAAGCAGGAGCGCGAGGACGCCGACCGGAAGCTGCTCGGCGACATCGACGGACCGCTCCCCGGCGACTTCGACCCGCGGCTCAACTGAGCGCCGCCCGGGGTGGACCTCCCCGATTGTTCGGGGTAGGTTCGGGGTGCTGGGGAGGTTGTCTGAGGCGAGTGCTTTCCGCCGGGAAGCCCGAGAGGGAACAGCCCGGTATGCCGAAGGCTGCTAACCGCGATTCCCGGGGGACGGCCAGCGTTCGTCGCCCCGGGGGTCGCACCCCGGAAGTACCCCCGCGGAGTCGCAGAGCGAGTAGCCAGCGCCGAAAGCGATCCGACGAAGCGGAGACGCGCCTGCCCCGAGAAGAGCTCGGCGGCGGGAGTCTACGACTTCGGATAGGGGAGGACCCTATGAGCCTGCACAAGGCCAACGAGCTGCTCGCGAAGCGGAAGAAGCTCTTCAAGGAAGCGAAGGCGATCTTCGCCAAGGCCGAGAAGGCCAACCGCGAGATGGACGAGGTCGAGCAGCTTCAGTTCGACGCCCTCATGGACAAGTGCGACCGGATGACCGCCGAGGCCGAGCGCCTCGAGTCGGACCTGTCTCACCGGGAGCGCGCCGCGGCGGTCAACGGCGGCTACGACCCCTCGAACGGCTTCCCCGAGCCCCACGTAACGAGCGACGGGCGGCGGATCTTCGCCTACCGGCGCGGTCAGTCGATCTTCGAGCACCGGGCGGCTCTCGAGGGCTGGACCGACGACATGAAGGCGGCGACCCCGGGCAAGGTCATGAGGGCCTACGCCCTCGGTCGCGAACACGAGGTTCGGGGGATCTCCTCGACCGGCGGGATCAGCGGCAACATCATGCTCCCCGTCCAGGCGCGGATCCTCGACGACCTGAAGGACCAGAGCTGGCTCGGCCGGGCCGGGGCGCTCTTCCTCAACGAGCCGGGTCCGTCGCTCGCCGTGACGCGGATCACGACCCCGGCTGACTTCCGGTTCTACGCCGAGAACGCCGCCTCTACCGACTCTGACCCGCTCTTCGGGGCGGTGACGATCCAGAACGAGGTCGCCCGGCTGATCTACAAGGCGAGCCGCGAGGTCATCGCCGACGCCGTGGGCGCCGAGGAGGCGCTCAACCGGGAGATCGCCGGTCAGCAGCGGGAGACGGTCGAGCGCTACTCCCTGCGCGGGCTCTCGACCGCTGGCGAGCCCCAGGGGCTGCTCAACGACTCGGACGTGAACGCGGTCAACTTCGGCGGCTCGACCTCCGGGGCGGCGCCGACCTCGACCGGGGCGGGCGGCTACCTGGACCTCATGCTCGCGAAGCAGCGCCTGCTCGAGGACAAGATCCCCGAGGAGCGGATCTCGATGCTCTGGCACCCCCGGGTTCAGCGTCAGTTCGGCTACCTCCGGGACGCGAACAACCAGTGGCTGCCCGCGCCTCCCGACCTGATGGACGTGCCGAAGTACGTCACGACGGCGGTCCCGTCGACCTACGACCCGGGCGCCGGCGGGAGCCCGATCGTCCTCGGCGACTTCGGCGACTTCTACGTCAACCAGTCGATGTCGGGCGTCGAGCTCCTCCGGGAGCGGTTCGCGGACAACTTCCAGTACGGCTGGCTCTCCTACCTCCGGGTAGGCGTGAGCGCGGTTCGTCCGGCGGCGTTCGAGATCATCAACCGGGTGACGACCTAGACCGGCCCTGGGACAGCCGGGAGAGCTCCGGGGTCCAACGGGTCTTCATCGCCCCCTCCTGCCCCGTGAGCTCCGCGCGGCCCGTCTCCCTCCGGGGGGGCGGGTCGTCGTGTATCCGGCGCCCGCCGGCCCGCTCGGCGGCCTCGCGTTGGGTGCGGGGTGCTAAGGGGACGGTGCCGTCCCCTTTGATCGTCCCCGCCGCTTCTCGCGACACCTCACGGGTCGTGTCCGCCCACTCCCGGAGGAGCTGCCCCGCCCGCCTGTTCTGCGGCCTCGCGTTGGGATCTTGGTCCCGTGGGGTGGGTGCCCCCCCTACGGGACTCGGTGCCCTGCTTCAATCCCGCCGTTTGGTCCTGAAACTCCCGGAGAAGCTCCCCCGCCCCATCGGCTCCCCGATTGGCTACCCACGGGAAGCGTGATCCCGGAAACCCTAGTGGGCGCTGACGGATTCGAACCGCCGACCCCCTGCTTGTAAGGCAGG
>DAPKRP010000966.1:0-6307 GCA_031800515.1 Polyangiaceae bacterium LLY-WYZ-14_1
GTCGGCTCCTCGCCCTACTGGCCCGCTTCGTCGACCGCGGGGACACGGTCGTGGTGATCGAGCACCATCCGGACGTCATGGTGATCGCCGACCATCTCGTGGACCTCGGGCCCGAGGGAGGGGCCGGGGGTGGTCGGGTGGCCACCCAGGGCACCCCGGAGCACGTCGCCCGCTCGAAGCGCAGCCACACCGCCCAGGTGCTCCGGGAGTTCCTCAACACCGTCTGACCCCAGGACGCCGTAGAGAACGGGCATGCAACGTCGCCTTGGTCGGATGGAGGTGCGGCGGGAGGCGGCGGGGATGGTCCTGCGGTCCCGGTGGCGTCCGGAGGTGGTCCCCCTCGTGCTCTCCGGGGTCTGTCTCGGGGCGGTGGCCGGGCTCCCCCTGGTCTTCGGCGGCTCGCCCCTCCTCATCGCCACCGGGCTGCCCCCGCTGACGATCGGGGCGATCGCCTTTGGGCTGCACGTCGCCGTCGAGGCCCCCGCCGAGGGAGGGCGTCATCGACGCCTCCGGGACCGGCTGGTGGTCCCGGAAGAAGGGGACGCGGCGGGGCCGCCGGCTCCGATCGTCGTCGACGGGAAGCCCCTGCCGAGGTCGGAGATCCGGGAGGTGGTGGTGGGCCACTTCGTGCGAGGCAGCCGCTACGTCATCCACCACCGCTTTCCCGTGTTCCTCGTGCTCTCCGGAGCCGTGGTGGAGCTCGTGACCTATCGCCGACGGGGACCCGCGGTGGCGCTTGCCCGGGAGCTCGCCCTGGCCACCGGGGCGACGTCCCGGAGCCGGGAGACGCCCCGGCCGGAGGACCCGGTGATGCTGCTCGCCATCGTCGTGTCGATCACCGCTCTCGTCGGCCTCGCCTACGCCTTCGCGATGCCCGCCCTCGACGCGGCGGTGGCGGCGAGGGCGGGTTCGACGCCGCCCCTCGGCCTGGACGCATCGACGATCATCGTCGCCGGGACCCTCGCCCTCGCCCTCGCCCTCTGGGCCCTTCGCCACCTGTTGCCTCAGGTCGCACGCTCCCGGCGGGACCGTCTCGTCGCCCGGACCTTCTTCGGGGGGACGCTCGGCTGGGCACTGGCTCTGGCCTTCGCGTCGGGCTGCGCGGGGGATGGCCCGGCGGCCCGGGAGCGGGAGCAGGCGCTCCTCCGCGCGGAGGAGGCCGTCCTCGCCAGACGGCCCGGCCGCTATCGGGGGCACGAGCGCGGCCCGGGGCAGCCGTTCCGGCCGACCGGCGGCTACCTCGACGGCGGCGTGTTGTGGCTGTTCTCCGCGGACCACCGCGAGCAGCTCGGCCTTCGCCGGGTGGGAACAGGCTGGGCAGCCGTCCCGGAGCGGAGGCGGGGACCACGACGGACCGTCGCCTGCCGGGCGTGGGGTCCTCCCTTCGGATGTCTCTGCCTGGGCCGGCAGGAACCCGGCGGCATCCTCCCCTGCGATGTCGAGGGGGGGCGACGCTTCGAGACGGATCTCCCGGCCCGGGGCGGCTTCCGGGACGTCGCGAAAGGCCCGGCGGGATCGCTCCTGGTGCTCGACGGCCCGGAGCACGCGGTCTCCGCCCTCGGGTCGGACGGCCGGGTGCAGCGGCGCTGGCAGGTCGACCCGGGGGCCCAGCGCATCGCCTTCGGCGGTGGGGTGCTTTGGGTGGCCTCGTCGAACGTCCCCTACCTCTACGGGATCGACGAAGCGGGTGAGCGGCGGCGGGTCCCCCGGGACGCCCCGGTCCGGGACCTCGAGCTCGACGACGCCGGCAAGACGCTCTGGGTGACCGGACCGGTGGGCCGGGCCGTCCGTCGGAGCCGGGGGCCCATCGAGGGGCTGACCTCGGTGCTCGAGGGTTTCGCGGTGGACGCCCGGCGTCCCGTCCATCGCCACCAGGTCGACCTGGGTCCCGCGCGACTGGTCGATGCGTCAGACCTCAGCATCGATGCGGCCGGCCGGGTGTGGTTCGCCGCGACGGGCTCGCGAGCCGTCGGCCGCTTCGACCCCGCGACGGGGGCGTTGACCACGCACCCGGTCGGCCTCACCCCGACCACGCTGATCCCGCTGGCCGACGGCGCCCACGCCGTCCCCTGCCGTCTGGACGACGCGGTGTCCATCCTTCCCGGGACCTCGGACGCCGGCGACCCGACGGGCGCCGGGGGGGTCGAAACGCTCCGGCTGAGCGCCCCGCCTTCGGCGCCGTCCCTCGCCACCCTGGGGGAGGTGTTGTTTCACGACCGGGTGATGTGGGCCGACACCGTCGACAACGACTTCACCTGCCAGAGCTGCCACTGGAATGGCGGCTCGGACCACCGGATGCATCCCGGGGTCCTCGAGCGCCGATGGGAACGCACCCGAAGCGTCGCCGGGGTCGGCATGGTCGCCCCGGTGTTCACGCCGATGCAGGCACCGACCTTGGCCCAGGCCGTGGAGGGATTCTTCGAGACCCTGGACCGCCGACACTGGTCCGAGGGCCGCGCGCCCCGGGAGGTCCTGACCGTCCGCATCGCGGGCCGTGCCTTTCCCCTCACGCCGACGACCGCCCGCCGGGCGCTCCTGCGATATCTGATGGCGCGCCCCGTCGAACGGGGCCCCTGGCGCCTCGTCTCGTCCGGCGGGGGATTCGGACCGGCGGCCCGGCGGGGGGCACGGGCCTTCCTCACCCACTGCGCCCCTTGCCATGAGACGACGACGGACCTGCGAAGCCGCCGACGGGTGACGGCGGAGGCCTTCCTGGACACGCTCCGGAAGCGACCCCTCCCCCTTGGCGCTCCGCTCTTCGTCGACGCCGGCATCGCCGCCCGCTTCACTCCGGCGGGTCATCGGGTCTCTCCCCTGATCGAGCTCTTCCGAGGGGGGCCCTACTTCAGCGACGGTTCCGCCTCATCCCTCGACGCGGTGCTGCGGCGGACCGACCCCTCGGCGCGCATGGCGCACGCCCCGGGCCACGCCGAAGCCCCGGCCCTCGACGAGGACACCCGGCGGGACCTCCGTGCCTTCCTGCTATCCCTCTAGACGATGTCCTCAACGCCCGGCGAAGCCGGGCCACCTACACGTCCTCGCCCGGTCAGCACGATCTCTGCTGCCACTGCTGAAGATCGCGACGTCGAAGCGGGCGGCTCATCGAGCAGCTTCAGCCACAGCTTCACCCGCGATCCACAGACCTCATCGGTGAGCCTGGCCCGGGCACGTGGACGATTACGTGTACGTGTACGTGCACGTGGACGCGGACGTGCACGCGGACGCGGACGTGCACGCGGACGCGGACGTGCACGCGGACGCGGACGTGCACGCGGACGCGGACGTGCACGCGGACGCGGACGGAGGGACTGGGCCTTTGGCCCGTCCCTTTCGACTCACTTCCTCGTCACCAGTAGTCCTCCGGCCGGATGGTGGCCACCTCCACCGGGTCGGAGAAGGCCGTGTTCCCGGCTTCGTCCCGGACGGCGAGGACGACGCAGTGGGTCGCCCCCCGGGCGAGGCGACCGAAGCTGAACCGCTCCCGGGTGCCCGCAGGAGCGGGAGCGGGGAGCTCCGGGACGAGGGTTCCCGAGCGGAAGTGGCGCCCGTCGTGGGCGGGGCAGTCCGGGACGCCGTAACGCAGCTCGTAGCCGGTGGCCTGCCCCGCCGTCCCGTCGTCGCCGACGGCGACCCAGGACACGTCGATGCTCCCCGGCCAGTCGCTGTTGAGGGAGATGCGAGGCGGGTCCGGAGGCACGGCGTCGTCGGAGGTCGGCGTCCTGAGCGCGAGGGGAACGGAGGGCGCGGAACGATTGGCCGCGTCGTCCAAGACGGTCAGGGTGACGCAGTAGCTGGTCCCGGCGGAGAGCCCCCGGAGGAGGAAGCGTTCTTCGGTTCCCGGGGCCGCCGGCGCGGGCTCCCCCTGGGCTTCCACGGCGGCGGCGGCGTCGAAGGGACAGCCGCCGGGATGGTAGCGGAGGTCGTAGGAGGAGGCGGCGCCGGTGAGCCCGTCGTCTCCGACCGCGGCCCAGCGAAGCTCCGCCTCGGTCGCGTCCACCCGCTGAGCGCGAAGGTCCATGACTCGGCCCGGAGGCTCCCGGTCGAGGGCGCTCCCGGTGGTGAAGGAGAGGCGGACGGGCTGGGCCAGGCGGACGTTGTTCTCGGAGCGAACGGCGGTGGTGACCTCGAGGGTGTAGCGGACCCCCCCCGCCAGGGGCTCGGCGGGCCGAAACAGGTAGGCCCCGCGTCCTACTTCTTCGATGCCCTCGGCGAGGGCCACGCAGCCATCGCCCGGGTCGTCCGTGGACAAACGGAGCGGCCCCTCGCAGGCGGCGCTCCGGGCGGGGGCGGCCCAGAGGCTGGGGACGGCCATCGGCTCGGAGAACCGGAGCAGCAGGGCGGCGTCCCGGCTGACCCCCGCGCTCCCGTCCCGAGGGGTCGCATCCGTCAGCGTGGGCACGGAGACGGTCGGGGTGGAGAGGCTCGGAGGGTGCGTCGCCAGGACGTGGATGACGTCGTCCACCCCCGCCAGGACCAACCCGCCGCCCACGCACCCCTCATCCGGGCAGCGGACCCGCACGGTGGCGAAGCGCTCCGGGTCGACGGCTCGGGCCGGCGTCGTGCCTCCCGGGGGGATGTCGACGAAGGTCTCCGGGGCGTCCCCGTCCAGGGGGAAGACCTCGACCGTCACGGGCTGGCCGTTGCCGTTCGAGACCGCCAGCCGCGCGGTCGACACGCCGTCGTCGGCGCAGCCGAGGCACGTGGCGGCGGTGACGACCACGATGACAGCGGCGGCCGGGGCAGGGGGATTAGGGATCGACGAGGTGACACGCATGACATCCAACCCCTTCCGGCGCGGTCTCCTCATCGAGGCGAGGCCGACCCAGCAGGTCGGCCATCGCCGGAAGCACCTCGATGAGCATGAACGTGGTGGCATCCGGGTCCCGGGCGTCCCCCGAGCCGATCGGGTCATCCAGGGTCAGAGGATATAGCGCCACCGGCATCTGGAAGCGGGATCCGATGGGGTCGGGCCCGTGACAAGAATCGCAATCGAAGTCGGCATAGCGCACCGGGTCTTCCCGCCGAAAAAGCTCCTGCATCGTCGGGAGGACGACCTCCGTCATGTAGGTCAGGCGCTCGTTGGCGTTCTGCTCGTCCCAGGGGATGCCCCAGGGGGAGGCCACGGGTCCCGGGTCGGCGGCCTCCGCGGCGCAGCCGAAGAGACAGAACGCCGCAGCCCAGGCGGCGACGCCCGGCCGAAAGATGCCGCCCGGAAGCCGCCCGAGGGCGCGGCATCCACCGGCTCCGTCGAGGCGTCCGAGGCCGGAGCGCTTCCCGGTCACGGGAGCCAGAGATGGGTGTCTTCCCCCCCCTGGTCAAGACGGCGCTGGCCATCACAGCGCGACCCGGCGGGGAGCGCCGGGCGGCGTCGACGCCGCGGCCCGGCCCGCCGGCACCACCGCGGGAAAACCCCCGGATCCCCGGGAGAGCGCCCCCGCATGGTGAGAAAAACAGGGATTGACGGCGGGGCAGACAATTCCGTCAAGCGGTCGGGCATGATGCACGGGCAATAGGCGTCGCGGAGGCCCGGAGGCCTGCGACGTGCGAAAGGAGGCACGCGATGACCGAGATGTCGACCTACCCGAAGGGCGTGTTCTGCTGGGTGGACCTCATGGCCAAGGACCTCGAGGCGGCGAAACGCTGGTACGCCGAGCTCTTCGGCTGGCGTTTCGAGGACCAGGACACCCGGGGTGGCCCCCCCTACGTGATGTTCTACCAAGAGGACAAGACCGTGGCCGGCGCAGGGCAGATGTCGCCGGAGCTCCAGCAGCAGGGCATGCCGCCGGTGTGGAGCTCCTACGTGGCGACGGACGACCTCGCCGGGACCGTGGCCGCCTGGACCGATGCCGGGGGATCGGTGCGCATGCCGGCCATGCGGGTGATGGATGCCGGGTCCATGGCGGTCGTTCAGGACCCCCAAGGGGCCACCCTCAGCCTTTGGCAGGCGGGCGACCACCACGGGGCCCAGCGGGTCAACGTTCCGGGCACCTTCTCCTGGAACGAGCTCGCCACCACCGACCGGGAGGCTGCCAAGACCTTCTACGGAACCGTGCTCGGCTGGACCTACGACGACCAGGAGATGCCCATGGGGATCTATTCGATGATCCTCGCCGGGGAGCGTCAGAACGGGGGGATCATCGAGATGAGTGGCCCCGAGTGGCAGGGGATCCCGCCCCACTGGATGACCTACTTCACCGTGGCCGACCTGGACGAAACGATGGGGCGGCTCCGCTCGACGGGAGGCACGGTGAAGGTGGACCCCATCGAGATCCCGGAGGTGGGCCGCTTCATCGTCGCCGCCGACCTC
>DAPKRP010000967.1:0-2591 GCA_031800515.1 Polyangiaceae bacterium LLY-WYZ-14_1
GGTGATGCATTGGGGCTCGTCGGAGCGATTCCCGCTGGTCATCACCACCGGCCGATCCATCCGCCGAAGCAGCAGATGATGGAGCGGGGTGGTCGGCAGCATGAAGCCGAGTCGCCGATGGCCGGGCGCGACGCCAGGGGCGAGGGGGCGGCCGCGCCGGGGCCTTGCTTCCGCCGGAACCGTCCCGGACGCATCCGGGGGAAGGGCGTCGAGCAGCACGATGGGCGCCGCCGGGCTTTGGAGGACCGCCGCCTCCTCCGGGGAGACGCGGGCGTGGCGCCGGATGACGTCGAGGTCCCGCGCCATCAGGGCGAGGGGTTTGTCCCCCCGGCCCTTCCGCTGGCGGAGCTCGGCGACGACGTCCTCCCGGGTCGCATCGCAGGCGAGGTGAAAGCCGCCGAGCCCCTTGATCGCCACGATCTCCCCCCGCTGCAGCAGGGAGCAGACGGCATCGACGTCGTCCATCATGGTGAACGCGTCGGCGGCGAAGGGGCGGCCGTCGGCCCGGGCGAGCCAGGCCCGGGGACCACAGCGATGACAGGCGACGGGCTGGGCGTGAAACCGCCGATCCGTCGGGTCCGCGTACTCCTCGGCGCATTCCCCACAGAGGGGGAAGGCCCCCATCGTCGTCCGGGGCCGGTCGTAGGGCAGCCCCTCGACGATGGAAAAGCGGGGGCCGCAGTGGGTGCAGTTGGTGAACGGATAACGGTAGCGGCGCTCCGTCGGATCCAAGGTCTCCGCCAGGCAGGCGGAGCAGGTGGCGGCGTCCGGGGTGACGTCGGTCACCCGGGCGGCGGCGTCCGCCGTCTGCCCGCTCGCCGCGATGACGAAGTCCACCAGGGTCGGATCGTCCGGAAGCGTCCGGCGAGTCACGGCGTCGATCCGAGCGAGGGGCGGCCGGTCCGGCCCCTGCAGCCGATGGAGGAACGCGTCGAGCTGCCGGGGGCCTCCCCGGAGTCGGATCACCACCCCGTGGGCCTCGTTGCCGACGGTCCCCGCCAGACCGAGCTCGGTGGCCAGCCGATGGACCGTCGGGCGGAAACCGACCCCTTGAACCGTGCCTTGGACATCCAGGGCGATGGTCTCGTGCCGCTCTTCTGCGGCGCGCCGCGGGGCTTCCGCATCGCCGTCGACGGGCTGGGAGAGGTGGCCGAGGCTCACGGCGTGCCCTCCTCGGCCCGATCCGACAGGTCCCAGAGCAGCACCCGGTTGTTGCCCGAGTCGGCGACGACCAAGGTGCGCCCGCCCGGGTCCATGCGTAGGCCATAGGGCCAGCAGACGCTGCGCCGGCTGGGCGCCTTCCAGCCGTTGTCCCCCTTCCGGTCGAAGCGGTCCTGTCCGGCCAGGGCGTTCGCTTCGGTCTCCCCCCGGCGGAAGCGCAGGAGGCGGCTGCTCGCCGTGTCCGCCACCACCAGGTGCTCGCCGTCGAGGACGTCGCAGTCGTAGGGCATGTTCAGGGTGCCGGCGGTCGGCCAGTAGCGACCCTGGTTGTGGTCGACGGAGTGGAAGTCGGGCTGGCCCACCACCCGCGCCGCCGGAGCCCCGGAGGCCTCCGGCCAACCATCCCAGATCAGCAGTCGGTTGTTGCCGGCGTCGCTCACGACGAGGTCCCCCGCCCATACCGCGAGCCCATGGGGCCAGCGCAGGCTGCCGGGGCCCGCGGCATCGCCGGCGTTGTCGCTGCGGGTGCTCATCGTCGGCTGGCCCAGGACGAGGTCCGCCGGGGCGCCATTCGTCTCCGGGGGCGTGCGCCAGAGGAGGACCCGACGGTTCCCCGCATCCCCCACCACCAAGGTGTCGCCGAAGGCCATCACCGCGAAGGGCCAGTGCATCGTGTCCGGGCCGGGCTCGGGCGTCCCCCGGTTCGGGTCGCCCCCGAGGAAGTCCCCCTGCCCGAGCACCAGGTCCGCGGGAACGCCGCTCTCCCGGGGCATGGTCCGCCAGAGGAGGACCCGATTGTTCCAGGCGTCCCCGACCACCAGGCCGCCGCGGTAGGCCGCGACCCCGGTGGGCACGTTCAGGGTCTCGGGTCCCGGGGCGGCGCCGCCAGCGTTCCGACCTTCCCGGTCGAAGGACGGCTGGCCCAGAAGCCAGTCCGCGGGGGCACCGTCTTCGGTCGGCGGCGTGTTCCAGCCGAGGAGCCGGTGGTGGCCGGTGTCGGAGACGACGAGGGGGCCGTCCGGGCCGAGGAGCGCCGCTCCCCGCGGACCGAAGAGGGTCTTCGGTCCCGGCGCGACGGGGCTCGCCAGGCCCAGGGGGTCCGGCGCCGCCCCGAGGATGACCCGGGCGCCCCCCGGGTCGAGGAAGCCTGGGGCGGTCTCGGACGCCCCGTGGTGGTCCGGGGTCCGATCCGGTGGACCGAAGGGGACCCGCGCCCGCAAGGGGGGAGCCGCCGCCGGATCGTCGACGCGGCGCTCGGTCATGGCCGGGCCCCGCGCACGAACACCCGCCCGTCCCGGACGCGCACCTCCACCGGGGACAGGGCGACCTCCGGGGCGGTCAAGCACTCGCCGCCATCGAGGCTGTAGCGAAAGCCGTGATAGGGGCAGACCAGCGTCCGACCCCCGTCTTCGAGGGCGCCGCCGTCGAGG
>DAPKRP010000968.1:0-2342 GCA_031800515.1 Polyangiaceae bacterium LLY-WYZ-14_1
AAGGCGCGCCCAACCGTCGACCGCCACGCCCGCGCCCACGGCTGACCGGGTCCCGCCCCCGCGGACCGAGCTGGACGCGATCGGGGGGCGCCTTTAGAGGCGGTCCCGGTCCGGGGTGGCGCGGGGGGTGTCCACCGGGAAGACCTGGGCGTTGCTCGTGTCGATGAAGACCAGGACGCGCGGCGCCCGCTGGAGCACCCGGGCGACGGGGAGCTCGCTGGTGGGCTCGGTGGCGGCGCGGGCGACGGCGGCGCGCTTGTTCTCGCCGTGGGCGAAGAGCCAGGTCTCCCGGGCGGCGGTCAGCACGGGCAGGGACAGGGTCACCCGCCGGGGAGGAGGCTTCGGCGAATCGGCCACCGAGAGCACGGTTCGCTCGGTCTCCCCGGGGCCCGGGTGGCCTGGGAACAGGCTGGCCACGTGACCGTCCGGGCCGAGCCCGAGGTGCAGCAGGTCGATGACCGGAGGCGCCCCGGCGACCCGTCGAAGCACCTCCGCGTAGCGCGAAGCCGCCTGTTCCGGGTCGGCGAGCTCCCCCTCCATCCGGTGGACCTGCGCCGCCGGGATCGTCACGTGGTCGAGGAGCGCCTCCCGACAGGCGCGGGCGTTCGAGTCGGGATGGTCCGGGCCGACCGCCCGCTCGTCGCCGAAGAGCACGTGCACCGTCGACCAGTCGACGTCGGCGTCGACGAGAGCCGGGTAGTACTGGGGCACCGTCGAACCGCCGGTCAGGGCGACGACGAAGCGACCCCGCGCGGCCGCCGCGTCCTTGGCGACCTCTTCGAAGCGGGCGCGGAAGGCGGCGCGCCGTTCGTCGGGGTCGTCGGCGACGAACAGGGTCCATCGGGAGGGGTCGAGGGAGGTCGTCATCAGAAGGCTCCCGCGCCATCCGGCCGGGCCGGGGAAGGCACCGGGTCGCCGGGCGTGGTCTCGGCAGGGTGCGTCCGACGCCCCGGCTGGTCACGCCGATTCCGCGGGCCCACGCCCCCACCGGCGTGACGTTCCCGCAACGCGACCGTCCGTCACCCATGGGTCCGCACGGAGGCCGAATGGCTTCCGCGGGCGAATAGACCCAAGCCGTGGAACGTTCCGCTCCCGGTTGCCTTTTCCCTTCGTGTCCCGCGCCCGTTGACCCACACCGACCGACCCGAGCTCTGGGCGCCGTTCCGGCTCCGTCTCCCCGCCGCCTCCGGGGACCGGTCGGCGATGCCCGTCGGTGCCAAGCCGGAGGCTGCGGTGCTCGAGGCGATCGAGTCGTTGGCGCGGGCGGCCTCCCATCCCCGAGCGCGGGAGCTCCTCGGCCGGCTCCGGGAGGGCGCGGTCCCCGTGGTCACCGCCCACCAGCCCTGCCTCTTCGGCGGCCCGATGTACGTGCTGGTGAAGGCCCTGAGCGCCTGGGCGGAAGCGGAACGGCTCCGCCGGGATCGGGGGGTGGACGCGGTGCCCCTCTTCTGGGTGGGCGGCGACGACCACGACCGGGACGAGGTGGCCAGCGTCGACGTGGTCCATGGGGGGGACCGGCGCCCGACCCGCCATACCGCCGCCGACGACTTCCCCCCGCTCGTGCCCGTCGGGCCCCATCCCCCCGGGGCCGCCTGCCGCCGGGTATGGACGACCCTGGCGGAGGTTTTCGACGCCCCCCGCGCCGCCACCCTCCTCGCGGCCCTTCGGGAAGCAGCCCTGTTCACCGGGCACGGGGAGACCACCACCGGGTCCGTCTCCGGCGGGACGGCGCCGTCGATGACCCTGGGTTTCGTGCGATGGCTGGTCGGGCTCCTCGGGTCCCGGGCGCCGCTCTTCGTCGACGCGGCCTCACCGGCGCTCCGGTCCGTCGGTCGCGCGCTCCTCGGCCCGATCCTCGCCGACCCCGAGGCCTTTCTCCACGCCGCCCGGGAGCGGACCGCCGCCCTCGTCGCCGCCGGCCTCCCGGCGCCCGTCTCCGTCGACGACGACGCCCTCCCCGCCTTCCTCCACGACGAGGCGGGCCGTCGCCGACGCCTCCTCTGGAAGGGGGGCGACCGCTTCGGCCTCCGAGGGGTCGACGGGGCGGAGCTCCGACCGGGGGAGATCCTCGGGGTCGGGCCGGAGCGCCTGAGCCCCAACGTGCTCCTGCGGCCCCTGGTCCAGGAGCATGCCCTGGGACCGGGGGTGAGCATCCTCGGCCCGACGGAGCACGCCTACCACGCTCAGTCCGCCGCCTGGTACGAGCATCTCCTGGGCGCCCCGGCGGGGAGTCAGGCCGCCCCGTCCGTCGGGAACGGTGATGCCACCGGGTCGATCCTGCTCCGGCGGCCGTCGGTGACCGTCTGCACCGCCCGGGACGCCGAGCGGCTGACCGCCGCCGG
>DAPKRP010000969.1:0-6539 GCA_031800515.1 Polyangiaceae bacterium LLY-WYZ-14_1
TGTCAACCCCGCCCAGCGCACCCCCGCCCGGACCGCCCCGGCCCGGACCGCCGGGGGGGCCGCCGACGCCTGGGTGGTCGCACATCCCCACCAGCCCAAGGGTCTCCGGGAGGACGGGTCGCCGAGAGCATCGGCGTCGCGGCACCCGGGAGGCGCCGCACGGAGCGCCCCCCGCCGGGACGCCCCGGACACCATCGGGCTCGAAGCGGAACAGCGCCTCATCGAGCAAGCCCGCCGAAGCCTCGCCTCCGACCCGGCGGAGACCCTGTCCACCTTGGAACGACACGAGGTACGATTCGCCGATGGCCAGCTGGCCGCAGAACGAGACTTCCTGGTCGTGCGCGCGCTTCGGCGCCTCGGTCGGGACGGGGAGGCGGATGCCCGGTCCGCCGACTTCCTCGTCGCCTACCCGGAGAGCCCCTACGCCCGTCTACTCCGCGGTGATCCCTGAGCGGGCCGCCACCACCTTGCTGCCCGGAGGGCCCCTGGGGCGGGCCGCCCTGGCCTTCCTCGTCATCGGCGCCTCCGCGGCCTGCGACGGCCGCCTCGTCCTGCTGCCCGAGCCGGCGGCGGACTCCCCTGACGACCGGCCCGCCGCTGGTCTCGCCGCCCCCTTCGACCCGGTCCCCTCGGGGTCCATCGACCCGCCGCTTCGGGTGACGCCGCCCGGGGACCCGGACGACGGGGAAGGTGGACCCGACGGCCCCGCCTGCAGCCGGGTCCCGCCCCCCCTGGACGACCTCCTCGACGGCGACCCGCGCTTCGCCGATGGGTTCGGGCTGCCCGGGGTGAGCGGCCCCCAGGCGACGGTCCGGGACGTCACCTCGGACCTGGGCGCCGAACGGCTCTTCATCGCCGGTACCTTCGACCACGTCGGCGCGGTGCCGGCCTCCAACGTCGCCGTGCTGCACCCGGGGAACGGCATCGACCCCCTCGGCGGCGGTCTGTCCGCACCGGCTCGGTCCCTGGCCCCGGATCCCCTCTCCGAGGGTGAGGTCTGGGCGGCCACCCTGGACGTCGCCGGGCCCGATTCGAGCCTGCTCCACCGCTGGGACGGGGAGCGGTGGCATCCCCCGGTGCTGGTCGACGGGCGCGTCTCCCGGCTCCGGGCCACCCGGGAGGGTCTGTTGGTGGTCGGAGACTTCAGCGCCATCGGCCGGAGCTTCGTCGCCCATGCCGCCGTGCTCGGGGACGACGGTCGCTTCGGCCCCCTGGACCCGGCGCTTCCGGACGGGCCGGTCCACGACGTCGTCGACACGGGGACGGGCCTCTGCCTCGCCGGGGCCTTTCGACGGATCGGCGCGATGCCGAGCCCGGGCACCGCCTGCCTGACGCAGGCGGGATGGGACCCCCGGGCAGGCCTCCCGGACGACGACGGCGAGGCCCTGGTCCTCGCCGCCAACCCCGATGGAGACCTCCTGGTGGGCGGCGATTTTCGTCTGGTCCAAGGCGGCGCCCCCGGGGCCGGCGCCGGCCTCGCGCGCTTCGACGGGTCCACCTGGCATCCCGTGGGCGATGGCCTGACGGGCTTCGACCCCGCCGACGACGGGATCGTTCGCGCCCTGGTCGCCCTGCCCGCCGGGGAGCTCATTCTGGCGGGGGACTTCGATGGCGTCGCCGGCCGGTCCGACCGGAGCCTGGCCGGCCTCGCGCGCTACCGCCCGGAGACGGGTTTCGCCCCCCTCTGGCCCGGTCCGGCGGACCGGGTCGAGGTCGAGCCCGGCCGGGTGCGGGGCCTCTCCCCAGGCCTCGGCGCGCCGGCGGCGGACCCCGGAGACCCCACCGGTCCCGCCTCCCAGCGCATCCTGGCGACCGCCTACGGTGCGTTCCGCCACACCGACAGCCCCGCCCGGACCGCCCTCGCCACCTGGTCCGGGGACCGCTGGGCCCTGCCCCCGGCGGCAGACGATGGCCAGCGCGGGGTGTTCGGCGTGGTCCAGGACCTGGTCGCCCCGGGAAGCTGTCCCCCGGTGCTGGTGGGCTCGTTCCTCCGCGCCGGTGACGTGGCCACCGCCCACGCCGCCACCGTGGATGCCGAGGGCGCCTGGGCACCCCTCGACGGCCCCGGACCCCCTCTGCGCCGCGCCGCCCAGGGACGAGACGGCAGCCTGGTCGTCTCCGTGCTTCCCCGGGGGGCAGAGGACGCGGTCTTTCGGCGGGCGGGGCCCGGCGCCGACTGGCGCCCCCTCGGCGGCGGCGTCCGGGGCACGGCGTGGGCCCTCGCCGTCGGGGACGACGGGACCACCTGGGTCGGCGGTCGGCTGGTCACCGCCGGCGGCCTGCCGGCCCCGAACCTGGTGGGCTGGCACCCCGACGACGGCTGGACCCTCCCCGACGGCGGCCCCGATGGGGCGGTCTTCGACCTGACCTTCGACGCCGACGGCCGGCTCCTGGTGGCCGGCGACTTCCAAGAGGTCGGCGGCGAGCCCACCGGCGCGCTCGTTCGATACGACCCGACGACCGGGGCATGGGCGTCGGTCGGTCCCCCGGCGGCGCCCCCCATCCGGGCCGTCGCGCTCCACGGCGACGCCATCGTCATCGGCCGGGGGGACCCGGCGGCGGAGACGGAGGACGCCGTCCCCGGACCCCTCCTCGAAGCGTTGAGGCGCGGGTCCTACCGCGTGCTGGCCGGCGACCGGTTGCCCGCCGAGGGCGGCGCCGGCATCCACGATCTGGCCTCCGACGGCACCCACCTCTTCGTCGGCGGCAGCTTTCCCGGGGGGCTCGTCATCCTGGAGGGACGGGCGAGCTCCGTGCCCGCCGCCGGCGTGGACGGCGTCGTCCACGCCATCCTACCCACCCCCGACGGCATCCTCCTGGGCGGCGCCTTCAGCCTCGCCGGCGAGACCCCGTCCCACGGCATCGCCCTCCTGGCCGCCCCCGACTGACGACGACCGAGCCTCTCAGGCGCCGGCCTGCCAGTCCGGCGTCTCGTCCCAGGGGAGGCTGGCGAGCAGGCGTTCGAACTCCTGCCACCAGGGCACGGCGCCGGCGGTGGTCCGGTGGAGGTCCCGGGCGCGCTCGAGGAGGCGGTCGGCGTCGTTCTCGCCGAGCCCGAGACGCTGGGCCAGAGCGTCGAGGAAGCCTTCTTCCCCGAGGGCGAAGGTGCGGTCGACGGCGGAGAGCCAGCCGGCGCACAGAAACACGAGGCGGCGTTCGTCGGGGTCGAGCTCGCCGACGGGCAGTCGGTCCATCGGCTTGGCGCCCTGATCGAGCTCGTCGAGGACCCCCTCCGGCGAGGTGGGCAGGTCGAGAGCGTCCGCCACCGCCTGCACCGCCAGGATCTCTTCCCGGCCGAGGAGGGAGTCGGCCCAGGCCATCCCGACGACCACGTCGAAGATCGTCTGCCGCACGACCGGCCGCACGGACTCGAGGCGTCCCATGACTGCCGTCGGATCCTTACCACAGGCGTCGGACCCGGGGGTGGCTCCGACCAGCCGGTCGCCGGCGGGCCGCCCCCGGAGCCGACCCATCAGCGCCGCCGGCGCCGGTCCTCCCGTCGTTCCCGGCGGTCCTCCCGGGTCTCCCGGCGATCCTCCCGAAGCTCCCGGCGTTCCCGGGCGACCTCGAGCTCCGCCAGTCGCACGAGCTCCGCCAGGAGCGCGCGCTTCTGGGCGTACTGGGCGGGGGTCGCGGTCCCGGCCTCGAAGCGCGGCTGGAGACCCCGGAGCTCGAGGGCGACCCGCCGGGTCGCGGCGAGATCGGCGGCGGCCCGACGTTCATCCCGCCGGTCGTCCCGGAAGTCCCGCCGGTCGTCCCGGAGGTCCCGGGTGTCGTCCCGGCTGCCGGAGGCGCGGCGCTCGCGCCGGGACCGACCACGCTCCCGGGCACTTCGCCGCCGCTCCCGGTGGGCCTCCCGCTGGTCCTGCCGGGATTCCCGAAGCTCGACGGCGAGCCAGCCGGCGAGCTGGCGGTCCGCCTCTGCCTCGGCGCCCCGGTCGCCCCGTTGGACCGCCTGGTTCCATCGCCCGGCGATGCGCTTGATCGCCGCCCGGTCCCGGCGATCGTCCCGGAGGTCCCGGCGGCCGTCGGCTCGTTCGACCCGATTGGCCACCGCCTCCCGGCCATTGCCCGCCCGATGCTGGGCTTCGGCGGGGGCGGCGGCGGAGAGAAGGATCGCCGCCCCGGCGAGGGGGAGGGCGAGGGCGGCCGGAGGGAAAGATCGAAGAATTCGCTGGATGGTCATGGTCGCTGTGCTCCTCATCGCGCAGGCGAGCCCGGTGGCCCGACGAGGGAAAGTGATGCGACATGCGTGCCAACGAAAAACCCCCTGGAACAGGCGGGGAACGCGCGGGAGCGCAGGCCGGGCCGCCCCCTCTGAGACGGGCCGGCCTCGCCTGCCGGTTCACGAAGGCTACTCCCGCGCCGGGGGCGCCTGCGCCCGGTCCTCCCCCGGGGGCCGCCCCCGGAGCACGCGCTGGTCGAGCCAGGCGAGCAGCAGGAGGGCCGCCCCGAGCCCCAGGAAGGACAGGATTCGCAGCAGCCCCCCGAGGGCGGCGACGTCGATGAGAAACACCTTCCCGGAGGCGACCACCAGCAGCGCCAGGGCCGCCAGACGGTGGAGCCCGTCGCCGGTCCGCACCGCCAGCACGAAGAGCCCGGCACCGAGGACGACGAGCACCGCCGAGTAGAGGCCATTTTCGACGGGCAGCACCGCCCCCCGGGAGAGGTCGGGGGCGTGGAAACCCTGGCGGACCGCGAGGAGCGCCCAGGCGGTGCCGAAGACGAGGCCGGCGACCCGGAGCACCGGGACCAGCCCGGGCAGCCCGGACCAGAGACCCAGGCGCGCCGAGAGGGACCAGACCATGCCCGGGAGCAGGTAGGCGGCGAGCAGCCCGTTGGCCAGGGGGCGCCCGGCGAAGAACACCTCGCCCAGGAGGGGATTGCCGACGACCAGGGGGCCGAGCCCTCCGTAGAGGAGCGCGGCCACGGTCAGAGCGAGGCCACCGTGGGCGAGGGCCCCGGTCCCCCGGAGGTCGGCGAGCCGCCGGGCACCGATGGCGAGCCCGAGCTCGCCGGAGAGCACCAGCCCGGCCACGGCGCCCCCCGCTGGCAGCCCGAGGAACGCGAGACCGTCCGAGCCGACGGCCCATCGGGCACCGACGACGACGGAGCCAGCCGCGGAGACAAGCGCGAGCCCGTCGAAGATCCCCTGGCTGGGGCCCGCCTCGGCTCGCCGGGCGGCCTCGCTCGCCGCGGCGAGGGCGAGGGCGGTGAAGGTGAGGCGCAGGGTGACCGCCCCGGGCCCGGCACCGTCGTCGACGAGGGGCAGGGCGACGACCGCGAGGGCCCCGGCGACGACGCCGATGCGGCGCAGCGCCGGCTCGTCGAGCCGGGCGGAAAGGTGGGTGAGCGCCGCCGCCAGCACCGCCCAGGCGACCGGCCAGGCGCCCGGGTCGAGCACCGCCCCGGGGAGGAGAGCGCTCACCGCCGCCGCCCCGGCGAGCAGGATGCCGCGGCTCCTTTCCCCGGCGGGGGCGCGGGAGGCGAGGAGGCCGTAGGCGCCGGCGACCCCGGCCACCACCGTCCCCCCGATCGCCCGGAGGAGCGGGGCGGGAAGGTCCCGGCCGCCGAGGTCCCAGAGCATCCGCAGGTCGACGGCCAAGAACGGCACCGCGAAGGCGACCCCCAGGAGCCGGAGCCGGTCGGCGATGGCGGGGGCCGGCGCCCGCACGGAAGCCAGGAGGAGCGGCGCCCCCGCCCAGAGGGCGGTGAGCCCGGCGAAGACGCCCGCCGCCCGGAGCGCGAGGGACCGGGGAAAGGGCTCCGGGGGCGGCGTGATCTCCCCGGACCAGGCGGCGAGCAGCGCCAGGGTGACGAGCCCGGCGAAGACGGGAACCGGGGTGCGCTCGGTCCCCTGGCGAAGCTGCCCGAGGGCCAGCGCGCCGAGCGCCGCGAAGAGCCCCCAGTGGCTTCCGGGATAGCCGGCCCGTTCGACCAGGGCCGCCGCGAGCACGAGCCCGAGACCCAGCGTCGGAAGCGCGAGCAGCCAGGCCACCACCCATCCCCGGAGGGAGGACACGGCGTCGGCGGCCAGGGCGCCGAGCCACCAGACGGTGGCGGAGGACACGGCGACGACGAAGACCAGCGCGACGAGGCCGGGCGGGGGTCCGAGCCCGAAGGCCTCGGGCACCGCGACCGCGACCAGCACCCAGCCCCAGCTTCCAAGGACGCCGAGCAGGGCGACGATGGGCCAGGCGGCTCCTCGACCCGCACCCCGGGCCACGAGCAACAGGGCGAGCTCCAGCAGGAAGAGGTAGCCGTAGAGCAGGACCGGGTCGCCCCCTTCCTGGTCGAGGAGGGCGGGCGTCGCGAAGCCGCCGAGAACGGCGACGAGGCCCAGCAGCGGTCCCCGGCGCCGGGCCAGGGCCAGGGCGAGACCGGTGGTCAGGACCAGGCCGACGCTCCCGACGGTGAGCTCGAGGAAGCCGTAGACCCGGGTGGCGAGGAGCACCGTCGCGTAGAGCCCGACCACCCCGGCCGCTTGGAGGGCGGCGGCGACGGGCTCGGACTGGGAGGCCAGCCGGCCACCGCCGAGG
>DAPKRP010000970.1:0-2800 GCA_031800515.1 Polyangiaceae bacterium LLY-WYZ-14_1
GGCGCCCACCGACCAATCCCCTTCCGCCCCGTCGTCTCTTCGGATGCCCCGTATCCGCCGGGCCCGGGCCCGGCGACGAGGCGCGCCGGCGGAGGAGCCCCCGGGCCGAGGGGGCTACCCTGGTCCTCGTGAGCCCTCATCGAACCACCCCCGGCGACGCCGCCGGCGACGAGGCACCCCGGATCCCGGGAACGGCGTCGATGGCTGAATCACGACGCTCCCGCCGGATCCCCAGGATCCTCGGCCTGGCCGCCGCGGTCGGGATGTTGGCCATCAGCTGCGGCGCCCCTCGGCTCGAGCTGCGCCCGACCGCCCGTGCCTTCACCCCCCGGGACTACGAGCGGGTCTACGACGACTGGACCCGGTCGACGGAGGCCTATTCGATCTCCCGCTTCACCGATGTGCTTCGGGCGACGGCCACCTGGCAGGGCTGGGAGTTCCGCTGGGCCTACGTCGTCCGCTATGCGGAGGACTACGACCTGCCGACGGATCGCCGGGCGGAGCTCCTCCGGGAGAGCCTCGCCGATGCGGAGCAGCACCACCGGTTCTTCATCACCATGTCGGGCTCCCGCATCCGGGAGACGGACTTGACCAGCCGGGAGACCGCCTGGCGGCTCCTCTTGGTCTCCTCCGATGGGCGGAGCGTCGCCCCGGACCGCATCGAGAAGGTGATCCGTCCCGGCGCCGTGGAGCGCACCTACTTCCCCAGCGTGAACCCGTGGCGCCTGGCGTTTCGCGTGTCCTTTCCGACGGTGGCGGAAGATGGGGAGCCGCTCTTCGGACCCGGCACGCGGCGGGCCACCCTGCGCTTTACCGGTGCCCTCGGGACCGTGGACCTCGACTGGCGGCTCGAGGGGCCCGGGGACGACGCGGCGGAGGAGGCGTCCGGCGGAGACGGACGATTCGCAACGCGGCGTTGACAGGCCGGAAACCGGCTGGATATAGTCGCGACGCTGAAGCCTAACGCCCCGGCTTCATTGTGAAATCCCCGAATCCCGCCGGCCCCCGGGCGGGCCCCGGCCGCGTTCCGCCTCGGCGAGCCGCGGGGTCCGGGATGCGGTCCGTGCCGCCGGGACGACGGGTGGAACAGGTGGAGGTCCCCATGATGCTTTCGTTGCTGCGCCCCTGGCGTCTCGCCGCCGGCCTCGGCGCCCTGATCGTTGTCAGCCCCCTCGTCGCCGGCTGCCACGCGAGCCCGGACGACCCGGCGGGCCAGGCGAAGGAGCTCGACGACCCCGTCCGCCGGCAGAACGCCGTCGCCAACATCCAGCGCCTCTACGCGAAGGCCCTGGCGGACAACGAGGGGGATCGGGACGCCCCGGAGGTCGAGGCGATCACCGACGCCACCGTCGAGCCCCTGGCCTCCGCCTACGTGGACCATCCCGAGGACAACCAGAATCGAAAGGCGATCATCGAGCTGCTTGCGGAGATGCGGGATCCCCGGGCGCTGCCCGCCTTCATCGAAGCGCTGAAGTGGCGGGCCGAGGTCAACGAAGACCAGGCCGTGCGCGCCGCGCAGACGATCCGGGTGCTCGAGCTCGACGACGCCCAGCGGGAGGAGGTGGCCAAGAAGATGTCCGCCGCCCTCGACCGGGTCACCGGCGCCCGGGGGGCCGACCGGCGGATGATGAAGTCCTTCCTCGAGACCCTGGGTGACATCGGGCACCCGGCGGCCACCGAGTCGATCACCCGCGTGGCGCTCCGGCAGAGCGAGAACCAGCTCTTCCTCTTCAACATCCTGGCGATGCAGGAGCTCGCCCGGCTCGAAAACCCGGAGGCCCTGCCGACCCTGGTCAAGGGGCTCTTCCTGGCCGACCCCCAGAACCCCCAGATGCGGATGGACGACGTGGCGACCCAGGGGCTGGTGCTGTTGGGCAAGCGGGCCGTCGACCCGCTCCTCGCGGTGCTCCGGGGCGAAAACGAAGAGGTCAACGCCATCGTCGATCAGCAGATCGAAACGATGAAGCAGAACGCGAAGGGTCGGACCAGCGTCCCGGGACGGGACACTCTGCTGTCCTACGGGGCGACCTACGCCCTGGGTAGCCTGGGCTACGTCGAGGCGCTGGACCCGCTGATCCAGGAGACCCAGTCCGAGACGCCGGACCGCCGCGTCTACGGCGCGATCGCCCTGGTGCAGCTGAACACGACCACCGACGAGCAACACGACCGGATCAACGAAGCGATCCAGCGGGTCTACGAGAACGTGCCGGAAGCGGAGTACGGCAAGCGGGAGACCACCCAGGCGCAGCTCCTCGCCAACATGCGGCATCTCTACGACGCGTCGTTCCTGCCGTTCTTTCTCGAGCAGGCCACGGACGACGACAGCCTCGACGACCTTCGCCTCGAAGCGGTCCGCAGCTACGTCTTTCTGGCGGATGCGGAGCAGGTGGCGGCCATCGCCCCGGTCATCGAGGAGCTCTCGAAGGAAGGCCCGGGGCGCCCGGAGGTCTTGGCCGCCGAGTTCGCCAAGCTCGCGCCGGCGGTGGCGTTGTCGAAGGAATGCAACCAGGACCTCGCCTGCTACCAGAAGAAGCTCGGGGAAGGGGAAGATGTCGAGATGCAGAAGGCGGCCTACATGATCGGCCGCCTCGGCCGCGGAAACGATGCCGCCATCGACGCCCTGGTGGAGCATCTCGACCATCGGGACGTGCAGGTGCGCCTCGCCGCCCTCCACGCCCTCGACAAGATCGCGGTCAGCGGGGCCCCGGAGGCCGTCGCCAAGATCGAGAAGCTGCGGCAGGAAGAGGAAGGCCGCTCGATCTGGACGAGCTTCAAGCGGGACGCCCTTCCCACCCTGGCC
>DAPKRP010000971.1:0-4052 GCA_031800515.1 Polyangiaceae bacterium LLY-WYZ-14_1
GTCCCGGGCGTTGAGGCGCCGGACCAGGCCCTCGAGCTCTTCCTGGCGGGTGGTCGCGGGCAGGCGGTGGACCGCCCCCCGGATGCCCGCCTTGCCGGCGGCCCGCTCCTTGTTCCGGACGTAGACCTGCGAGGCGGGGTCGTCCCCCACCAACACGACCTCTAGCCCCGGGGGCCGCCCCACCCGGGTGGTGAAGGCCTCCGCCCTGCCCCGGACCTCGTCCCGGACCGCCTTCCCGATCGCCTTGCCGTCGAGGATCGTCGCCGCCATGGCCGCTCGATAGCACGCGGCGCCGTGATAGATCGCCAGCCGTCATGTTCGAGCCCGTCTCGCCCACCGTGTCCTTCCCCGAGCTCGACGAGCGCTGGCTCGCCTTCTGGGAGGAGCACCGGATCTTCGACCAGGCGGTCGCGCAACGACGAGGGGGCCCGGAGTTCGTCTTCTACGAGGGGCCGCCGACGGCGAACGGCATGCCTCACCCGGGGCACGTCCTGACCCGGGTGATGAAGGACGTCTTCCTCCGCTACCGGGCGATGACCGGCCATCACGTTCCCCGCCGGGCCGGCTGGGACACCCATGGGCTGCCGGTGGAGGTCGAGGTCGAGAAGACCCTGGGCATCCACGGGCGGGAGGAGATCGAACGCTACGGGGTGGAAGCCTTCAGTCGGAAGTGCATCGACTCCGTCTTCAAGTACATCGACGAATGGCGGCGGATGACCGCCCGCATCGGGTTCTGGATCGACCTCGACGACGCCTACGTCACCTTCCACCAGAGCTACGTCGAGAGCGTCTGGTGGGCCCTCAAGACCCTGTTCGACCAGGGGCTTCTCTACCAGGGCTACAAGGTCGTCTGGTGGTGGCCCCAGGGCGGCACCGCGCTCTCCTCCGGAGAGGTGGGGCAGGGCTACAAGACCGTCGACGATCCCTCCGTCGTCGTTCGCTTCCCGCTGGCCGGGGAGGCCGGCACCGCGTTCCTCGCCTGGACCACGACCCCCTGGACCCTGCCCTCGAACATCGCCCTCGCCGTGCATCCGGAGGTCACCTACGCGACCGTCGAGCTCCCCGGGGAGGACGGCGGCGAGGCCCCGGGGGAACGGGTCGTCCTGGCGGAGGCTCTGCTGCCGGCGCTCATCGGGGACCGCCCCCACCGGGTCGTCGCCCGGCGCACCGGCTCCGAGCTCACCGGCCTGACCTACGAGCCCCCCTTCCGCTACGCCGAGCCCGTCGGCGGCCCGGCCTATCGGGTCATCTCCGCCGACTTCGTCACCACGGAGAGCGGCAGCGGCATGGTCCACGTGGCCCCCGCCTTCGGCGAGGACGACTTCCGCGCGGTCCAGGAGCACGGGCTCGGCTTCCTTCAGCTGGTCGGGCCGGATGGTCGCTTCGTCCCCGAGGTGACGGATTTCGCCGGTCGAAACGTGAAGGAGGCGGACCGGGACATCATCCGGAACCTCCGCGCCCGGGGTCTCCTGTTCGACGAGAAGGTCTACCGCCACGACTACCCCTTCTGCTGGCGGGCGATGGACGACCCCCTGATCCAGTACGCCCGGCGCTCCTGGTTCATCCGGACGACGGAAAAGATCGACGAGGTCATCGCCAACAACCGCACCGTCCACTGGGAGCCGGGCCACATTCAGGAAGGCCGCTTCGGTTCTTTCCTGGCCTCGAACGTCGACTGGGCGCTCTCCCGGGAACGCTTTTGGGGGACGCCGCTGCCGATCTGGGTGAACGACGAGACCGGGGCGATGGACGCGGTCGGAAGCGTCGCCGAGATCCTGGACCGAAACCCGGACGCCTTCGCTACCTTCGACCGGGCGAAGGCCGCCGAGCCCGACCTGCCGGACGACCTCCGGGTGCACAAGCCCTGGATCGACGACGTCACCTGGACCAAGCCCGGCGAGCCGGGGGTCTACCGCCGGGTCCCGGAGGTGATCGACGCCTGGTTCGATTCCGGGTGCATGCCCTTCGCCCAGCAGGGCTATCCGCACCGGGGGCAAAAAGCCTTCGAGCGGGCCTTCCCGGCGGACTTCATCACCGAGGCGATCGACCAGACCCGGGGCTGGTTCTATTCCCTGATGACGATCAGCACCCTGCTCTTCCCGGAACGGGATCGGCCCCACCCCTTCCGGAACTGCGTCGTCCTCGGCCTGATCAGCGACGACAAGGGGCAGAAGCTCAGCAAGTCGAAGAAGAACTACACGGACCCCCTGGACCTCATCGCCCAGCACGGCGCCGATTCCGTCCGCTGGTCCCTCTACACGGGCACCGTCCCGGGCCAGGGCACCCGCTTCGCGCCGACGGCGGCGACGGACGCTCTCCGGGAGTTCCTGCTGAAGGTCTGGAACGTCTACAGCTTCTTCGTCACCTACGCGAACATCGACGGCTGGACCCCGGCGGCCCCCCGCTCCTCCATCGCCGACCGGGGGGACCTCGACCGCTACGTCCTGGCGGAGCTCGACGCGGCGGTGCGGGACGTCCGGGAGGCCCTGGACGGCTACCGGAGCGACGTCGCCGCGCGACGCCTCACCCGCTTCGTCGACGCTGTCTCGAACTGGTATGTCCGCCGGAGCCGGGCGCGCTTCTGGGCGAAGACGGCCGCCGACGACAAGGATAAGGCGGCGGCCTTCGCCACCCTCTACGAGGTGTTGGTCGACCTCTCCCGCCTGATCGCGCCCTTCACCCCCTTCGTCGCCGAGGCGATGCACCAGAACCTCGCCGAGGAGGGCGCGCCGGCGTCCGTCCACCTCGCCGATTTCCCCGGCCCCCGGGAGGACCGGCGGGACGAGGCGCTCCGGACGGCGACGGAGTCCGCCCGGGAGGTCGTCGCCCTGGGTCAGCGGGTGCGGTCGGAGCGAAAGCTCAAGGTGCGCCAGCCGCTGGCCGAGGCGGTCGTGCTGGTGGCCTCGGACGATGAGCGCCTCGCCATCGGCCGCTTCGTCGAGGCGGTGCGGGACGAGCTCAACGTCCGGGCGGTCTCCTTTTCCGAGGACCCGGCCCGCTACGTCGAGTTCGAGCTGGTCCCGAACTTCCGTGCCCTCGGCCCGAAGCTCGGCAAGCGAATGCCCCTGGTCAAGAAAGCCCTCGCCGCCGCCGACGGGTCCGCCCTCTACGAGCAGATGGAGCGGGAAGGCCAACTTCGCGTCGACCTCGGAGACGGGGGGGACCCGGTGACCCTCGGGCCGGACGAGGTCGAGATCCGGCTCGCCGCCAAGGAAGACTTCGCCGCGGCGGCGAGCCACGGGCGGGTCGTGGTCCTGGACACGCGGCTGGACGAGAGCCTACGGCGGGAAGGGTTGGCCCGGGAGGTGGTCAACCGGGTGCAGCGGGCTCGGAAGGTACTCGACCTCGCCTTCGAGACTCGGGTGGACCTGACTCTGGGGGCGACGGGCGCGCTCCGGGCGGCCATCGACGAGCATGCCGCACGCATCGCCGGCGAGACCCTGGCGGAGACCCTCGACGTGGTCGATCCGGCCGGGGTCCCGGACCTGGACGCTGGGGCCCGCCGGGAGAGCGCGGAGGTCGACGGGGAGGCCCTCGTGCTGTTGGTCCGCCCCCGCTAGTACCCTATCCGCCGGGTGTCGTTTCGGCCCCGGCCGGGGCGCCGTCGTCGTCGTCAGCCGTCGCGTCTCCGGGCTGGTTCCCGGCGGGGGCGCTTTCGTCGTCGTCGGCATCATCGGCGGGAGCCGTCGGTTCCTCCGAGGACGTCTCGGGGGTAGCGTCCGCCGTATTCCCGGGCGCTGGGAACTCTTCGCCATAGCTTCCCGGGACGGCGTCCACCGTCGGCGGACCCAGGGGTCCGGGGCCCATCGGCATGATCCCCTGGTCGTTCGGCTCGTCGTCGTGGCCCGGCGGGATGAAGTCCTTGGTCGCGTACTCGTCGAGCTGGTCTTCTTCGATGACCGGGTCGGCGAAACAGCCCGTGAGCGTCAGCGGCAGCGCCGCGAGAAGGCGCCAGGGGGCTCGCGGGCGGGCCGCGCTGGGACGGTGGGGATGGCGGGGCGTCGTCATGCGGTCGGCATCCTGTTCCGAGGCGTCCTGCCTCGCCCGGGACC
>DAPKRP010000972.1:0-1981 GCA_031800515.1 Polyangiaceae bacterium LLY-WYZ-14_1
GGGACGGGGGGCGGGAGCCGGACGGGAGGGGGACGAGCCCCCGGCTCGCGCGCCTCCGGGCGATCGACGCCCGGGAGGCGGGGGCCTGGGAGGAGGCGGAGCGCTGGCTGCGCGTCGTGCTGCGCCACCGTCCCCGGGACGCGGTCTCGACCCGGGAGCTCGCCCTGGCGCTCTTCCGCCAGCGACGGGTGGTCGACGCGGTCCCCTGGGCCCGGCGTGCCGTGCTGCTGGCCCCGGGGGAGCCGGCGGGGTGGGTGCTCCTGGGCGACCTCCTCGGAGCGAAGCGCGAGGTGGAGGCGGCCGAGGGCGCCTGGCGTCAGGCCCTGGCCGTCGCCCCCGGGGACCCGCCGGCGAGCCGCCGTCTCGACCGGCTCGGCGTCGACGTCGACGGGCTCCTCGCCGAGCTCGCCGTCGACGGAGCCGCCGCCGCCGTCGACTAGCCGGCGGGGCACTAGCCCTTCCGAAGACCGTAGCGGGATTCTTGACGCCCGACCGGATGGGTCTACCGGACCCGTCGACGCCTAGGAGGGCGTCAAACGGGGGTCCTACCCGTTTGTCGAACGTTTGAAACGAAGGAGAGACAAGAGCATGAGATCCACAATCCTCTGGATTTCCGTCGCGAGCTGCCTGGCCGTCGCCACCGTCTACGGGACCGCCGTCGCCCAGACCCCAGCGGCCGTCACCGCCCCGGACGACACCTGGGTCTCCCTGAGCGGCACCATCGTGTCGACCACCGGCGAGGCCTTCATGCTGGACTACGGCGACGGGCTGATGACCGTCGAGATGGACGATTTCGACGCCTACCCGGATGCCCGTCCGCTCATGGTGAACGACCAGGTCACCGTCTACGGTCGCGTCGACGACGATTTCTACGAGGCGCGCACCATCGAAGCGAGCAGCGTCTACGTCGAAGAGCTCGGTACGAGCTTTTACGCCAGCGCCGCGGACGAAGAGGCGTTCAACGCCTGGACGGTCACCACCCCCATCGTCGTCGGCGCCATCGAGATGACCGGCGAGGTCACCAACGTGACCGGCCGAGAGTTCATGGTCGACACGGGGGCTTCTCGGATTCAGGTCGACACCAACGCCCTCGCCTACAACCCGATGGACGACATGGGCTACCAGCAGATCGACGTCGGCGACCGGATCAAGGTGTCTGGTCACATGGACCATGGCGTGATCGACGACCGGGAGCTCGAAGCCGATTGGATCATCGTGCTGGACAACGCGGGAGGCGAAGGATGAAGCGGGATTGTCGCTACCGCAGAACGCCCCAGCTCGCGCTGCCTGGGCTGCTCGTCGCGGCCTCCGTCCTCGGCGCTGCCGGCTGCGAGTCCCAGCGGATGGACCAGGGGACCACGGTTAGCGACCGGGTCGAAGCGGAAACGCGCCCCGACGGGAGCTGGGTCAGCCTGAGCGGGACCATCACTTCCGTCTCACCTTCCGAGTTCGTCTTGGACTATGGCACCGGGATGATCACCGTCGAGATGGACGACTGGGACTACGACGGCGATGCCTCGGCGCTCCTGGTGAACGACGACGTCGTCGTCTACGGCTACATCGACGACGGGTTCTTCCAAGAGCGGAAGATCGAAGCCAGCAGCGTCTACGTCGAGGACCTCGGGACCTATTTCTACGCCAGCGGCGTCGACGAGGAAGACGTCGAGCTCTCGGCGACGACCTACGCGACGCCGATGATCGAGGTCAGCGGCACGGTCACCTCGATCTCGGACTCGGAGGTCATCCTCGACACGGGTGCCGGGATGCTGACCGTCGAGACCGCTTTCATGACCTACGACCCCCTCGACGACGTGGGCTTCCAGCAGGTCGACGTCGGGGACCGCATCCGGGTGCTCGGCGACCTGCACGCGGACCTCTTCGAGAAGACCGAGCTCGTCGCCGACACCATCGTCTCGACCTAGTACCCCTGCCTTGGGTCGTTCCCCGCCGGGCCCGGCTCCGGTCGGGCTCCTGGTCGGGG
>DAPKRP010000973.1:0-5041 GCA_031800515.1 Polyangiaceae bacterium LLY-WYZ-14_1
AGGATCGGCTTGCGCCAGGACAGGGGACCGGCCCACCCCCCTCCATCGATCGCGTAGACCAGCCCGTGGAGCGCCCCGCTTCCCAGGAGGAGGAGCCCCCCGAGGTAGAGCGCGCGGGCACCGGGCCACGCGGAGACCCAGAGGCCTCGAAGGTCCTCGCCCACCCGGCTGACCGCCGCTCCCAGCACAGGAGCCGATCTGGGGTCGCCCACCCGGCCTCGACAGATCCCTATCCGCCGGGGCCGAGGAGGTCCGTCGGCTCGGGAAGGTCCGGGGGCGGCGAGAGGCCGAACCGCGCGAGGATGGTCGGCGTCACCGCGGCGATGGGGCGGGTCGGCAAGGACTCGAGGGGGATGCCCCCGGCGGCCCCCGGTCGATCCACACCGCGGCCGGCGGCCACGAAGATCCCATCCCAATCGTGATTGGCCCCGTCGGCCCCCCGATCATCCGTCGGCGTGAGCATCCCAGACAGGTCGTCGGGCTCCGGCAGCGGCCCGCCGATGCTTCCGAGGGCGCGCAGCCGGAGGTCCCCGAAGAACACCAGGAGGTCCGGGGGCAGGCCTCGGACCAGCCGATAGGTCGCCTCCGGCCGGACCACCCGGTGGCCCATCGGCGCCCCCGTCGCCGGGTCCCGCATCCGTCGAAAGGCGGTCTCGAGCTCGTCCCGGAGGCGTTCCGCCTCGTCCCGGCCCAGGACGCCCCCGGGCTCCCGGTCCCGCCGATTCAGGCAGAGCCGCGCGTGGTAGCCGCCCTCGCCCCATGCCTTGGTGCGTTCCCAGTCGACGAGCTCGGGATCGAAGGGCACCGGCCTCTCCGGTCGTGGGCGGCGCAGGGTGAGCAGCCCCCGGGCTTCGAGCCAGCGATTGATGAGGAACCCCCCTTCGAGCCGCCGGGCCCCGTGGTCGCTGACGACGAGGACGGTGGTCTCGTTCAGGTCGACCTCGGACAGGAGGCGCCCAAGCGCCTCGTCGAGGGCGGCGTAGTAGCCACGGGCGGCGGCGACCATCGGGTCCTTCGGGTCGTGCCGCGGGTCGCTCGGATCGAGGTGGGGCCAGGCCAGGTGGTGGAGCCGGTCCGGTCCCATGTCGACGACCATGAGGAAGTCAGGCGGGGTCCGGAGCCCCGGGGCGCCGCCGCGCCAGAGCAGGCGTGCGACCTCGAAGCGTTGCTCGCTCATCCGGTGGAGCTCATCGAGGACCGCGGCGGGGGGACGCCGACGGAATCCGGCGACGTCGAAGCGGTAGGGGCCCACCCGCGCTTCGAGCCAGGGGGCGAGGCCGGCGGGAAAGGTCCAGGGGGTCGACGTGTCCGGCTGGAGCAGGCAGGAGACCAGCGCTCCCCGCACCCCCGGGGGCGGGCTGGTCGGCGGCACCCCCACCACGGCGACGCGATGTCCGGCCCGGCCCAAGAGGTCCCAGACCCGGGGAAGCCGGACGTCTCGGCTCGTCGCGAGGCGCAGTCCGAGCTCTCCCCGCACGCGGTTCCGGAAGCCGTAGAGCCCGAGCTCCCCGGGGTCCCGGCCGGAGGTCATCGATGCCCAGGCGGGCACGGTGATGGGGGGCGTCGTCGACCGGAGCCGGGCGCTCACGCCCCGGGCTCGTAGGCCGGAGAGCACCGGCATCTCCGAGGCCAGCCGGTCGAAGGCCAGGCTCGGCGGGACGCAGTCGAGGCCGACGACGAGGACGCGGGGCGAGCGGGGTGCCAGCAGGGCCATCCCCGGAGTAGTAGCCTCCCGAGGCCGGCGGTCTTGGCGGCCGGTCCGTAGACCGGGGACGAGGCTATCGATGCTCTCCGGCGAGAAGCTCGTGGCGGGACGTGACGCCGAGCTTCCGGTAGATGGCGCCGAGCTGGTTGCCGACGGTGCGCCGGGAGACGCCTCGGCTCGCGGCGATCTCCCCGTCGCTCAGGCCCTGCCGCAGCAGGCCGAGGAGCGCGGCCTCCGCCGGGGTGAGGACGGCGGGGGCCGACGGCGTCGGTCGGCTGGCGACGAAGAAGACGTCGGCCTGGTCGTCGTCGGGGTGGCGCGGGTCGGCGTCGACGGCGACGAGCCCGCCGTCTCCATCGCCGCCGTCCCCCGGGCGAATGCCCGCCTCGGTCAGGCGACCCGCCGCCTGGAGGTCCGCCCAGAGGGTGGTCAGCTCGGTGCGCCCCCTCACCGAGAGTCGGGTCAGGGCGCGGCGCAGGTGGGCCTTCACCGTGCCCTCCGCCAGGCCGAGCTCGTAGGCGATCAGCTTGTTCGGGTGACCCTGGGCGGCGCGGCAGACGACCTGCCGTTCCCGGCTGCTCAGTTCCTTCGGACCCCGGGCGATGGGCTCGTTCCGGCGGGCGACCAGGTACCGACGCCCGTCCGTGTCGAAGTGGTCCAGCAGGGTCCACCGGCCGTCGACCAGAGCGTCCCAGGCGGAGAGGGTTTCGTCCGCCGCCGCCCGCCCGGCCCGGCTATGGGCGTGATCCAGCCGGCGGGCGGCATGACGGAGCCGCTCCCGGGCGTCCGGTGCCGCGGCCGCCTCGTCCCGGACGTCGGCCAGCCGTCCGTCGCCTTCGAGCACGGCATCGGCGCCGTCGAGGAGCGGCCCGCCGGCGAGGGCATCCCGAAGCCGGAGCCCGGCGGCGAGGTGGACGGCGACCGCCTCCCAGCGCCGGCGTCCCGCCGGCCCGAGGGGCACGCTCTTCTTCGTCGGGGTGACGATGTGAAGGCCCCGCCCATTCAGATTGGCGGCGGTGACGGGGACCGCGTCGGCGTAGCCCCAGGGTCGGACCGCCTCCAGGTAGCCGGTGACGACGGGCTCCGGGAAGCCCCATTCCCGGAGCCGTTCCGTCACGCTTCCAGCGTTCAGGTCGCCGTAGAGCCGCCGCACCACCGCGGGGAAGCGCTGCACCCCGGCGGCGGAGCGGCCGAAGGCTTCGAGCCGGACCGGGTCCAGGTCGACGACGGCGAGGGTGCTCGGGTCGAAGGCGACGCTGCCCTCCTCGCGGTCGACCTCGTAGGTCAGGGCGGTCGTTCCCTCCGGCAGCCCCATCGCCGCCCGGTGCGCCGTGGCGACGCCCTCGACCCAGTCCCGCGTCGTCCCGGTCAGGTCGTATCCTCGGTCGACCACATCCAGTACGGTGGTCCGCGCGCTTCCCCCGTCCGCCATCCCGAGGTCTTACGGGTTTGCGGCGGGAATGTCCTTCCCAAACGTTCCGATCGTGCCCGAAGCCACCACGACCAAGACGCCGAGCCCGACCTCCGCCGACCCGTCCGACCCCGCCGCCCCGGTCCAGACCCTCGCGGTCGTCGGCGCAGGGACGATGGGCCACGGCATCGCCCAGGTCGCTGCCGTGGCGGGCTGCCAGGTCCGCCTGGTCGACCGGGACGCCCCGCGGCTGGAAGCGGCCATCGGCTCGATCGCGAAGAGCCTGGAGAAGCTGGTGGCCAAGGGGCGGGTCGAGGGTGCGGCGCGGGACCGGGCCCTCGCCCAGGTGTCGACCACCACCGATCTCGAGGCGGCCGTCGGGGGGGTCGACCTGGTGGTCGAGGCGGTCCCCGAAGACCTGCCCCTCAAGCTGGCCCTCTTTCAGCAGATCGACGCGGCGGCGCCGGCATCGGCACTGCTGGCGACGAACACCTCGTCGTTGAGCGTGACGGAGATCGCCGGGGCCACCGGTCGAGCGGAACGCGTCGTCGGCCTCCATTTCTTCAATCCGGTTCCCCTGATGGCCCTGGTCGAGGTGGTAGCGGGGCTGCGCACGGAGCCCGAGGCGGTCACCCAGGCGCGGCTCTTCGCCGAGGCGCTCGGCAAGGAGCCCATCGTCGTGCGGGATTTTCCCGGCTTCGCCACCAGCCGGCTCGGGGTCATCGCCGGGGTCGAGGCGATTCGGATGGTCGAGCAGGGGGTCGCCTCCCCCGCCGACATCGACAAGGCGATGCGCCTGGGATACAGGCACCCGATGGGCCCCCTCGAGCTGGGCGACCTGGTCGGCCTCGACGTGCGGCTCGCGATCCTGGAGCACCTGACGAAAGAGCTGGGGGAGCAGTTCCGCCCCCCAGCGCTCCTCCGGCAGATGGTCCGCGCCGGAAAGCTCGGCCGAAAAACCGGCGAAGGGTTCTACCGGTACCGTTGAGGCCGAGGCGTCAGCGGCCCCGGATCTCGATCACCCGGAGGTAGCCGCACTCGGCGCTCCGGCCGTCGTCGAGGGTCACCACCACGGACCAGGTGCCCTCGCTCAAGGGCACCCGAAGGCGTACCCGTTCCCAGGAATCGCCCTGGCGGGCGATGACCGGCAGGGGCTGTGCGGACATGAACCGGGGGAAGGACCCGGCGTTCTCGAGCACGGCTTCCACCACCCCATAGGAGTTGGTCAGGCCGATGGGAAAGGAACAGCGGAGCTCGCCGTCGCCGGCGCCGCCCTCGTCGACCACCGGCGCGCCGCTGCCCGGGGAGCCCCCGGCGGTGGTGCCCTGAGCGGGACGCGTCTCCTCGCCCCGGGCGGTCGCCGTCGGCGCGCGCCCCTGGCTCGCGCCCATCACCGGCGTCTCCCCTCGGCTCGCCCCGGCGGTGGGCGTCTGGCCGCGGCTGGCCCCCGCCGTGGGTCGGCGGTCCGTCTCCTCTTCCTGGCCCCGGGGGTCCGGCTCGAGGCGGCCGCGTCCGACGGAACGGCCTCCGCTCGTCGAGCCCTGGGACGGGCGGCTCGGCGACCCGGTGTCGACGTCGTTTCCGTCGTCTCCGCCGCCCCGACCGTCGCCCTCCGACGGCCGCACCGGCCGCACCGTGCCCCGGCGGCGTCCCTGGCCGTCACCCTCGGCGACACCGTCGCCGCCGCCCCGGGAGCCGGTGCGCACGACCCGGGAGCCGCCGCTTCCCGACCCACCGCCGACCCGGGCGGAGGCGTCGACCCGGACGCTGCCCCGGGCGCTGACCCGGACGTCGCTGTCCCGGCGGTAGACCCCGGACGGCGGGGTGTCCTCCGGCCGCCAGTAACCCGGGTGGTACTCGACGCCCCCCTGGGTGCGAACCGCCCGCGGCTCGGTCCAGACCTGCCCGGAGCGCCCCGTCTCCCA
>DAPKRP010000974.1:0-6444 GCA_031800515.1 Polyangiaceae bacterium LLY-WYZ-14_1
GGCGGCCCGCCGCCATCGGACCTCCGGGTCGACCCCCTGCCGGATCCTTTTCCCGCGATCCCGGAGGATGCCGGCGGCGCCCGGCCCCGGAGCCGCCCCCCGGAGGCGCCCTTGGCCGCCCTGGACCGCCGGGTGGAAGCCGCCGGGGACGACGCCTCCCCGGACGACCTCGAGTCCCTGGCCCGGCTCCTGGTGGAGACCGGCGCGGACGACCCCGCCGAGGGGCGCGCCCGCAACCTCGCCCGCCAGGCGGCGGACCGGGAGCCCACCGTCCCCCGGCTCCTCCTGGCGAGCGAGCTCGCCCAGGGACGGGGCGAGGAGATGACCCTGGTCGCCCGGGCCGCCGCCCTCGCCCCGGAGGATCCCAAGGTGCTCGTCGCCCAGGCCCGGCTTCGGGAGAGCGGCCCCGGTCCGGAGGCGGCGCTCCCCCTCTACCGACGAGCGGAGGCGGCGGACCCGTCGGGGGTGTTCGGCTTCGAGGCCGCCTATCGTCGCGGTCGCCTCCTCGGGGAGCTCGGCCTTCCCCAGGCCTCCGCCGCCACCATCGAAACCCTCGCCGCCCGGGCGCCGTCCTCGTCCAGCTGGGTCGACCGGCTCCTCGGCGCCCAGGAGGCCCTCGGCCGGGGGGAGCGGGTCCACGAGCTCCGGGAGCGCCTGGTGGCCCTACGCTGGAACGACCTCGGCGCCCGCAAAGCCCTGGTCCAGGACGCCCTCGACCGCCGGGACCGGGCCGAGGCCCGACGCCACCTGGACGTGGTCCACACCCTGGCGGGCTGGAGCACCGCCCGCCTTCGCTGGGTCGCCGGCATCCAGGAGGCCCTGGGGGACACGGAGGCCGCCCTCGAGGTGCTGGCGGAGGCCCGGCGCCTCGCGCCCGAGGATACGGGAACCCTGGTGGCCCACGGCGAGCTGCTGCTCCGCCTCGGCGAGCCGGAGCTCGCCGCCGAGGTGCTCGAAGAGGCGCTGGCGCTCCGGCCCCAGGATGCCGAGACCCGGGAGCTCCTCGAGCAGATCCAGCCCGAGGAACGCTTCGACGAGGCCTACGCGGTGAGCCTCGAAGCGCTGATGGAACGCCGGGGGGAGCCCGCGGGCTTCCCGGAGACCATCCTCCAGGACCTCACCGTCAACACCGTCTTCGACAACGGGCTCGGCTCCCGCTTCCGCCAGGTCGCGATTCAGATCCACGACGACGAGGGCGCCCGCCGCTGGCGCACCCACTCGGTCCAGTTCGACCCGGGGAGCCAGCGGGTCGACATCCGGCTCGCCCGGGTGGTCAAGCCGAACGGCGAGGTCCGGGAGGCGACCAGCACCTTCGAGCGAGACCTGGGAGAGCCCTGGTACCGTATCTATTACGATACGCGCGCTCTGGTGGTGGTCTTCCCGGACCTCGAGCCCGGGGACCTGGTCGAGATCCGATATCGGGTCGACGACGTCGGCTACCGAAACCTGTTCGCCGACTACTACGGCGACCTCCACTTCCTGCAGGGATTCTCGCCGATCCGCCGGCTCGACTACGTCCTGGTCACCCCCGCCTCCCGCACCTTCCACTTCAACGACCCGGGCCTCGGGGAGGCCCTCCGGCGGGAGACCCGGCGGGACGACGAGGGCCGCCGTATCGACCACTTCGTCCGGGAATCGGTTCCCGCCCTCCGCAGCGAAGAAGGGATGCCGGGAATGACGGAGGTCGCTCCCTACCTCCACGTGTCGACCTACCGCACCTGGGAGGACGTCGGCCGCTGGTACTGGGGCCTCATCGAAGACCAGCTCACCCCGGACGCCGACCTCCGGGAGACCGTCGCCGAGCTGGTGGCCGGGGTGCCCGCCGACGACCTGCGGGAAAAGGTCCGCCGGATCCACGAATGGGTGGTGCGGAATACCCGCTACGTCGGCCTGGAGTTCGGGATCCACGGCTACAAGCCCTATCGGGTGCCGCTCGTCGTCCAGCGGGGCTTCGGCGACTGCAAGGACAAGGCCTCCCTGCTCTACGCGATGCTCGAAGCCGCCGGGGTGGACGCGCGCATCGTCCTGGTCCGGACCCGGAGGAACGGCGCGGTGGAAGATCTGCCCGCTTCCCTCGCCGTCTTCGACCACGCCATCGCCTACGTGCCCGCCCTGGACCGCTACATCGACGGCACGGCGGAGCACAGCGGGATCGACGAGCTCCCCGCCCAGGACCAGGGGGTCACCGTCCTGGTGGTGGGACCGGATGGGGCGGAGCTGACCCGCACCCCGGTGACCCCGCCGGAGCACGACCAGCGCCGCCGACGGATCGAGGTGCGGTTGGACCGGGACGGGGCGGCCGAGGTCGAGGTCGACGAGACCGTCGTGGGGGTGGAAGCGGCCGGCTACCGGCGGAACTACCAGGCGGAGGGGACCCGGAAGGAACGCTTCGAACGAGAGCTCCGGCGGATGTTCCCCGGGCTCGTGCTGCGCCGCCAGCGGATGACTGGGCTCGACGCGCTCGACGCACCCATCGGCCTCGACTACGAGGCCCGGGTCCCCCAGCTCGCCCGTCGGGACGGGGCCACCCTGACCGTCCCCGGGGCGGCGATCGACGGGCTCACCCAATCGTTGGCGCGAACGCCCACCCGGGCCCATCCCCTCGACCTTGGGACCCCCAGTCGCTACGAGGAAGAACGGACCATCGTCCCACCGCCGGGGATGCGCCCGGGCCGCATCCCCTCCGGGGGCCGCGCGGAAAGCCGTTTCGGCGCCCTGTCCCTCTCCTTCAGCGCCGAGGGGGACAAGGTCGTCGCCCGCACCGAGCTCGCCCTGCGGGTCGACCGGGTGGCCCCGGGGGACTACCCGGCCTTCCGCGAGTGGGTGACCGCCGCGGACCGCCTCCTCGCCCAGCGGATCGAGCTCACCGGGGGGCGTCGATGAAGCGCGTTCGCCACCGGCGCCGGCCCCGCCTCGTCGGCCTCGCCCTGGCGCTGCTCACCGCCGGGGCCGCCAACCTTTCCGGCTGCCGGGGGGGTGGAGAGACGGTCCGACCCTGGGAGGTCGACCTCGAGCGCCTCCGCCGAGAGGCGGCGGAGGATCCCCAGGATGCGGAGGCTCAGCGCGCCCTCGCCGAGGCGGAGCTCCTGGGTCACGGGGGAGACCCGCGCCGAGCCCGGGCCGTCCTCGAGCGGGGGCGGGCGCTCCGGCCCGACGACCCGGAGCTCGCGCTCCTGTCCGCCCTGGAACGCGACCTCCACGGCGACCCGGACGCCGCCCTCGGCGCCCATCTCGACACGGTGCGGGCGCTGGCGAACCGGGCAGCGACCGCGGACGACGGGGCCCGGGAGCCCTGGACCCCCCGGGAGGAGGCGATGGCGGAGCTCGCCCTGGGGTCCATCGGCAGTCTGGAGTCGGAGGCCCCCGGGTACCCGGAGCGGGTGGGTCCCGTCGTCGCCGAGGTGACCGCCGCGCCCGGGCGCCTGCCCTTCGCCGCCTCCCAGGCGGCCGGCGACCTTTCCGTTCGCCTCGCCCTCCGGGCCGGGGAGCCGGAACGCGCCCAGGGGATCGCCGCCGCCCAGGGGTGTGTGACCAGCTGGCGGATCGCGGGCCCCTTCGGTCCCCGGAGCCTCCTCGGCTGGGATCGGCCGCCCCCCGCCCAGGCCGCCGCCCAGGAAGACGAGCGGCTCCAGGAGGCCTACGAGCTCGGCCCGAATCGGGGTCGCCAGCCCACCCGGACGCACCAGGCCCGGGGCTGCGTGGTTCACCTCGGGGACGAGGGGCTCCCCTTCGGCGGAACCACCCTCGCCGAGGGGACCTTCCGCATCACCGAGCCCGGCCCCCATCTCCTCCGCCTGGAAACCCCGAACGCCGTGGTCGTCGAGGTCGACGGGAAGCGCGTCCTGTCCGCCAACCGCCTCCGGGAGACGGGGCCCGCGCTCCACTACCTCCGGCTCGACGGGCTGGCCCCGGGGGAACATCGCATCCGAGCCCGGATCACCACCCGCCACCCGAACCCGGTCCTCCTCGCGGCGGTCGGGCCCGCCCGGGGGAGCGCCGGGGCCTACCCGGACCCCCCACGCCGTCCCCTCGACCTGGCGCTTCAGGCGGCGACCTCCTTTGCCCGGGGCGACGCGGTGGCGGCCCGGGAGGCGCTCCGGCCGGCGGTGGCGGACCAGGCCGCCTCGCCCATCTTGCTGTCCTTGGCGGCATCCGTGGCCCTCGGCGATCCCCTCCGGCCGAGCGACCTGCGGCGGGACGACGCCCGACAGGCGCTGCGGGCGGCCCGACGGGACCCCGATGCCTGGTTTCCGGTGTTCCAGGACGCCCGCCTTCGGGCGGCGGAAGGCCAGGACCTCGAGGCGATCGGGCTTCTCCGGGAGGCGCGGGAGCGGTGGCCCGAGCGCCCCGCCATCGCCTTGACCCTGGCGGACCTGCTGCTCGGTCGGGGCTGGGACGCGGAAGCGCGGGAGGTCGTCGAGGCCGCCCGGCGAGCCGTGCCGGACGCCTGCCCGGTGGTGGCGATGGCCCTCGACGTGGAACGCCGGCGGGACCGCATCGACGCCGTCGACGAGCTCACCCGGGCCCTGGTCGCCTGCGACGGGCAGAGTGAGGCCCGCTACCGCCAGCTCCTCGCCGCCCGTCGGTGGGACGAGGCGGAGGCGGAGCTCGACCGGCTCGCCGGGTTCACCCCGCCTCAGAAGCGGATCGACCTCGCCCGGGCCCGGCTGCGGCTGGCCCGGGCCCGGGGGGACGAGGACACCGCGGCGGCGCTCGAGGCCGAGCTCCGAGGGCTCGCCCCCTACGACAGTTCCTACGTGCAGGCGAAGGCGGACCGGTCCCTGGCGGAAGGGGAGCGGGGCCAGGCGCTTCGGACGTTGACCCGGGCCCTCGACGAGGCACCCCACCGGATGGCGCCCCTGCACCAGGTCCGGCGGGCCCTGGGTCACGAGGACGAGCTGGACGCCTACCGCCACGACACGGGCGCCGTCCTCGACGCCTACCGCTCCTCGGGTCGGAGCTACGACGCTCCGGACGTCCTCGTGCTGGACACCATGGTGACCCGCGTCTACCGGGACGGGTCCTCCCGGAGCATCGTCCACCAGATCTTCGCCGTGCAGAGCGAGGAAGCGGTCGACGAGCACGGGGAGTTCAGCCCGCCGGGCGGCGCCGAGCTGCTGAACCTGCGCACCATCAAGGCGGACGGGACCTACCTCGAGCCGGATGCCATCGCCGGGAAGTCGACCATCTCCCTGCCCAACCTGGCCGTCGGCGACTTCGTCGAGGTCGAATATCTCGACGCCGACGGTCCGAGCGAAACTTTCCCGGACGGCTGGCTCGGCCCCCGCTTCAGCTTTCAGAGCTTCGAGACCCCCTTCGACCGGAGCGAGCTCACCCTGATCCTCCCGGCGTCCCTCGGCGAGGTGGTGGTGGATACCCGGGGGGACGCGCCGACGATGGAGCGGGAGACCACGGAGGACGGGCTCCAGGTGCTCCGCTGGTCCGTCGTCGGCAGCGAGCCCCTCACGCCGGAGCCCCTGTCCGTGGCGGCGCGGGAATACGTGCCATCGGTGGTCGCGGGGGTTCGGGCGGACTGGGAGACCTATCTCGACAGCCTCCGGGACCTGCTGATGGACCGGGACGTCGTCGACCCGGCGGCGGTCCGGTTGGTCGCCGAGATCCTCGGGGAGGACGCGGCCACGACCTCCCCGCGCCAGCGGGCGGAAGCGATCTACGGCTGGGTCCTCGACGAGATCGAGGCGACGGACGACGCCTTCGGCCTGGCCCCAGGCATGCTCGCCGCCCGCACCGGCCACCGGGCGCGGGTGCTCCATTACCTGCTGGGCCTCGCCGGCGTGCCGTCGGAGCTCGTCCTCGCCCGCACCATCGGCGCCGACCAGCTGCCGTCGACGCTGGCGGAGGGGGACAGCTTCGTCCATCTCCTCGTCGCCCTGCCCGGGTCTGCCGGGTCTGGAGAGCCCGCCGCCCCGACGGGCCCGGTCTACCTGCAGACCGACTCCCGCTGGGCGCCCTTCGGCTACCTGCCGCCGTTTTTCCGTGGCCAGCCCGCCCTACCCCTGACCGCCGGGGGCGACCGGGTGCAGCTGCCGGAGGACGGCTTCCCGCCCGACCGGCGAAGCGTGGCGGTCCAGCTCACCCTGGCCTCGGACGGCTCGGCCCGGGGCAAGGTGGCCGAGCGCTACCGGGGCTTCACCGCGGTCCAGCAGCGGGACTCCCTGGAATCGGTCCCCGCGGCGGTGCTCGAGCAGCGCTTCGAGGAGGCCTATCTGTCCCAGGTGGTGCGGGGAGCCCGGCTCACGTCCTTGACCGTCAACGGAGACCGCACCCGGGAGGGACCCGTCGACGTCCGCTACGGCTTCCAGGTGGAACGCCTGGGTCGGCAGGTCGGGGACCGTCTACGCGTTCCCGGGCTCTTCCCCGCCGGCCTGGCTCCGGTCTGGGCGGCGGCCGCCGACCGCAGCACCACCGAGCTCATCCCGGTCC
>DAPKRP010000975.1:0-2111 GCA_031800515.1 Polyangiaceae bacterium LLY-WYZ-14_1
AGCCAGTGCTTCGCCGGGCCGCCGGCGTGAAAGGCCTTCACCCGGTGAAGGGGCTCTCGCCGGACGATCGCCGGCCCCGGCACACCCAGCTTGAGCGCGACCCGCTTCGCCTGGTGATGCCGGTAGCACCACCACCGGGCCGGATCGAGATGGCCGCCACCGACACGCATCGCCAGCGCCGCCCAGACGATCGATTCGACGTGCATCGACCGGGGCAAGCTCGTCCCCCCGAGCCGTCCGATGAAGTCGTCGAGCCAGTCCCAGTCGAGGGGGGTGCGGGCGTGGGCGACGCCGATGTCCGTGTGATCCGCCAGGGGTCCGAGCTCGAAGGCCCGCTCGACGACCTCCGGCGGCAGCAGGCAGTTCGGCGGCTGCCACATCAGCAGGATGCCGACCGCCGGCGTCGTCTCGAAGACGAAGGGACTGGGGAAATAGACGTCCGGGTCGAGGATGATCGCCTCTTCCCCATCCTCGGCGAGGAGCAGGGGGTCGGTGATCTTCCGCCAGCAGGGATGCCCCCGCATGAACCCCCGGACGTGGGCGTGGCGCGGGATCCGGTCCGCGGCGAGGTCGTCCAGGTCCTCGAAGGCGTAGACGGTCCAGCGATGCCGGTCCGGGATGTCCAGCGCCCGGATCGCCTCGGTCATCGTGCGGGCGTCGTCCCGGTCATCGGTGACGAATCGGACGTCCAGGGGCTCGATGGCGTGGGCGAAGAGGCTGCCGATGCACAGGCGGGCATACCCGAGGGAGCCGACCCCGAGCACCAGGGTGACCCGGCGCCTTCCCGGGTCGCTGGCCTCGGCCCCGTCGCGACCCCGGGGCGATGGGGACGACGAGGGCCCGCCCTCCCCGTCCGGTGCCCGCTGCTGCTGCCCCGCGGTCATGCGTGCGCCTCCTTCCGTCCGAGAACCATGCGGTAGACCTCGAGGATCTGGTCGACCTTTCGCCGCCAGTCGTAGTTCCGTTCCGCCTTGGCCCGGCCGGCGGACCCGAGCCGTTCCCGGCGTTCCCGGTCCCCCGCGAGCTCCGCCATGGCATCGGTGAGCCCGGCGATGAACGCCACCCGGCTGGTCGGCTCTACCAGCACGCCGCAGGTCTCGTCGAGGTAGTCCGCCGGTCCGCCCCAGGCGGTGGCGATGACCGGCTTGCCGGCGGCCATGGCCTCGAGCACGACGGCGCCACCGCACTCGTAGAGGCTCGGGAGGACCAGGACGTCGGCGGCGGCGAGGTAGTCGGCGCAGTCCCGCTGCGGCAGAAAACCGTGAAAGCGGACGAGCGTCTCCAGCCCGAGCTCCCGGGCCAGCACCTCGAGGGCGGGGCGTTCGGCCCCGTCCCCCAGGAGGTCGAGGACGACGGGTGGTGTGCCGCCTCGACGCTGGAGACCGGCCAGGGCGTGGAGCAGCAGGTCGACGCCCTTCCAGTCGACCATCCGCCCCATGAACAGGAAGCGCACCGGGCCATCCGCCGCCTCCGCGGAGGACGCCGTCCCCTTCCGGTGCTGCCAGAGGGACAGGTCGACTCCGTTCTCGACCAGCTCGACCACCGGCGCGGACAGCCCCGGGGGCAGCGCCGCCGCCGTCCGGGGGTTGGCGACGAGCAGCGCCGAGGCCTTCCGCTTGCCAGGGATCGCCCGGTTCATCAGCCCGGCGAAGGTCCGCACGGAGCCGACGAGGGCGCGCTCCGTCAAGCTCTCCCGGGTTCGGAAACCCGGTGGAAAGGTCATCCCGCCGTTCATCGGCCCGATCACGACCGGCGCGCCGAGGTCGTGCATCAGGGAGGGGGCCTTCGGGGAGACGGGCATCGGCTCGTGCACGACGTCGATGCCCAGTCGGGGGACCAGCTCCTTCACCAGCGCCCGCTGCTGCTGCTGGGTCATCAGGTGGACGGTCGGGCCGATGGCGGCATCCCAGAAGCGACCCGGCAGCATGTCCCCCAGGGAACAGGCCAGCCGCTGCGCCGGCAGATCCGGGACGTAGTGGACCCGGGCGAGGTCCTCCGCGCTCAGGTGGTCTTCGAGCTCCCTCCGGGTCCGCTCGTGGACGACCAGCCAGACCTCCACGCCCCGTTCCCGGAGAAATCGAAAGTAGTGGAGCGGCAGGATCGACTCGCCG
>DAPKRP010000976.1:0-3359 GCA_031800515.1 Polyangiaceae bacterium LLY-WYZ-14_1
GCCCCAGGCCGAAGGCCGGCGCCACTCGGTTCGAACCGCCCGGCTGAGCCAGTCGTGGAGCAGCACCTCCATCTCCTCCGTGCGCTCGTGGCCGGCGCCGGGGATCTCCCGGAGGAGCACCTTCCCGCCGAGCTCCCGAAGTCGGCGGACGGCGCTTCGGGTCGGGCCGACGGGGACGGTCCGGTCCGCCAACCCGTGCATCGCCCAGATCGGAGGCCAGGATGCGCTCCCGTCGGCCTCCCCCGGGTCCTCCTCCGGCCAGAGGGGTGGAGGCAGCCAGCCCGAGACCGGAAAGGCGGCCCCGACCGCCTTCGGGTGCCGCACGGCCAGAACGAAGGTCAGGATCCCCCCCTGGGAGAACCCGGTCACCACGGGCCGCCCCCGGCTTGGACGGTCGCGTCGGACCTCGGCGATGAACCGCGCGAGACGGTCGGCGGCCCGGGCGGCGCCCTCGGCCAGGGCCTGGGTCTTCCCGGCGGAGACCCGGAGAGGAACCCAGGCGTAGCCCTCCCCGAAGTCGTGGGGGGCCCGGGGCTGCACCACCCGCACCGGGTCCGGCGTCCCGTAGTAGGGTGCCTCGAGGACATGCGGCCGGTCCCCCAGGCCGTGGAGCACCACCATGAGGGGCACGGGAGCGTCCGGGTCGACGGCACCGACCGTGGTCTCCAGATAATAGAGGCCCGCCGCCTCGCCTTCCCGGATCGAGATCGGCGGCTCCGGGTCCGTCAGACCGTCGTCGGGGGCATCCGGAACCGGAAGGGGCCAGGCGTCCGGGAGGCGACCCGGCCCCCCGACGGGCTCGAAGACCGCGGTGGAGGCGACGACCCTCCCGTGGTGCGGCGTCGTCACGGCGCCCGGCCCGCTACAGCCCGGACCGCAGCCGACGATGAGCCCGATCAGGACGGCCATGGCCATCGGTCCCGTCTCGGCCTCGAAGCGCACCCGGGTGGTCATCCGCGGGGGAGCTTGCCGCAGGCCCCCATGAACCGTCCCGACCGACGGGGAGATCCGTCACGGGCCGGACGCCTGGGGATCGACCGGCACCCTGCTACACCAGTCGGCCCTGCGCCGGCAGGGGGCGAAGCGAACAGCCATGCGACGCGGGCCCCTCTACATGATGCTCGCCGGGGCCTTCTTCACCGTGATGGTCGCGGCAGCCAAGGTCGCCCGGGAGGAGCTCCTGGCGATCGAGGTGGTGTTCTGGCGCGCCTGCATCTCCGTGCCGCTGGCCTTCGCCTTCGCCCGCGTGGGCGGCAGCGGGCTCGCGGTGCGTAATCCCCGGGTGCTCGCCCTGCGCAGCCTGCTCGGCTTCTCGGCGATGGTGTGCTTCTTCACCGCGGCCAAGGGGGTCACCGTCGCCGACCTCTCCCTGATCGGCAAGCTCCAGCCGATCTGGGTGGCGCTGATGGCGCCCCTGCTCCTCGGATCCGCAGAACGTAGCGGTCGGGGGCTCTGGGGGGTGATCGCCGGGGGGCTCCTCGGGTCGGCCCTGCTCATCGGGCCGGACCTCGCCGTCGGTTCGAGCTACGGGCTCTACGCCTTGGCGGCCACGGGCTTCTCCGCCGGCGCCCACGTGCTGGTGCGGCTCCTCGGGCGCACGGACGCGCCGTCGACCCAGGTGTTCTGGTTTCAGCTCGTCACCCTGGGACTCGCCCTGCTGGCGATCGTGGTGACCACGGGGGCTCTCCCCCGGGGCCCGGCCTTGCCGCTCTGGGGCCCCCTGGCCCTCTGCGGCGCCGGAGCCGCCCTCGGTCAGGCGCTGATGACCCGGGCCTACGTCCTCGACGGCGCCGCCCGCATCGCCGCCGCCTCCTACGCGACCCCGCTCTTGGGCGTCGCCGCCGACGCCCTGGCCTTCGGCGTCTGGCCGGACCTCCTGGGCTGGGTCGGTGGCGCCCTGGTCGTCGGCTCGGGCCTCTGGCTTTTGCTGATCCCCGTACCCGGAGGTTCGGTCCCGGCAGGGGCGCATCCGGCCGAGGCGCAAGCCGGTCAAAAGGGTCCGCTAGAGCGCCCGCTGGACGACGAGGAGGCCGACGTAGGCGAGGTAGGCGACGACCAGGGCGAGCCCGGCCAGGCGGGTGATCGTGCCGCGACGCCTGCCGAGGCCCGCCGAGACGAAGACCAACACGGTGATCCCGACCATCGCCGGCAGGTCCCGGGACATGACCGCCGGCGTCACCGGACCCGGCGAGAGCAACCCCGGCAGCGCGAGCACAGCGAGCAGGTTGAACAGGTTGGACCCGATGACGTTGCCCAGGGCGAGGTCCGGCTCGTCCCGGAGCGCTGAGGCGACGGAGGCGGCGAGCTCCGGCAGGCTGGTCCCGAGGGCGATCACGCTGAGCCCGATCACGAGCTCGCTCACCCCGAACACCCGGGCCGCCTCCGAGGCTCCCCAGACCAGGGCGTTCGACCCGGCCAGGAGGACCACCAAGCCGACGCTCAAGGACAGGAGGGCGCCGGGGGTCGACAGGTCCGGCGGGTCGGCGGCGAGCTCCGCTTCGATCGCGTCCGGCTCCCGACGGGCAGCGAGCAACGACTCCCGCACCAGGTGGCCGAGGTAGGCGGCCAAGCCGAGCAGCAGCAACCCGCCGTCGAGCCGACCGAGCTCCCCGTCCCCGAGGAGCGCCCAGGCCCCGAGCATCGCCGCAAAGAGGATCGGGAACTCCCGCCGAAGGACCTTGGACTGGACCTTGAGGGGCGTGACCAGAGCAGCCGCTCCGACCACCAGGCCGGCGTTGCAGACGTTGGAGCCGATCGCGTTGCCGATGGACAGGCCGCCGTTGCCCTGCAGAGCGGCCATCGCCGAGACGATGACCTCCGGGGCGGAGGTGCCGAAGGCGACCACGGTCAACCCGATGACCAGCCGGCTGATCCCGAGCTTTTCGGCGGTCACCGCGGCGCCGTCGACGAAGCGGTCGGCTCCCCAGACCAGGATGGCGAAGCCACCGAGAATCGCGGCTGCGGGCAGGGCGAGTTCCAGTGCTGGGCTCCGTCGAGAGGCCCACGGCGGCGGTGGCGCCCCGCGGGTCGGTTTCTCTAGCAGGCGGACACCGGGAGCGCCGGCCCGGAAGGAGGAAGAAAGGGCCGGCATCGGCGACAGGCGGGACGCGCTTGTGCGACCCGGGGGGTCCGACGCATGGTCCACGGGATGGACCGCGCTCGCCTCGAGGCCTGGCTCAACAGTCCACACCGTACCTGGCGGTGGAAGGACCCGTCGGACCGGGACGGCTACCAGGCCGTCGAGACCTCTCCGGAGGGTCTCCGCTGGTATGCCTGGTCCCACCTCTTCGGCGAGGGGCGGGACGGCCCGTCGCCGGCACGCGTCCAGGGGTGGGCCGAGTTCCGGACCTCGGGACCCG
>DAPKRP010000977.1:0-2336 GCA_031800515.1 Polyangiaceae bacterium LLY-WYZ-14_1
ACCGGACGGGCGAGGGGTGGGGCCGAGCCGTGGTTCGGTCAACGACCGAGGGCCCGGTCGCGATAGGCTCTGGCGATGGCGGCGACGAGCTCGACGGGCTCGGAGAGCCATTCCTCTCCGACCACCCCGAGCACCCGGTCACCGTCCGCCGCCTCTAGCACCAGGGCGGCGGGCGCCCCGCTGGTGACGCCCTCGGCCACTCGAATGCCGCCGACGTCGACCCAGCGGTGCGCGCTCACCCCGTCGGGAAGGCCGGCGACGAAGCCAGCGGGCGCCAGGAGGAGAACCCGCGGCGGGGCCTGCTGGGAACGGCGCACGCCCTCGGCCACGCCCCCGGCGAGGGCCCCAGCCACCCCCCAGAGGAGCACGCTGGGCGCGGCGAGGAAGGCAGCGAGGGCGCCGCCGCCGATCGCGCCGGCGAGGGCGCCGGGTGCGACGGCCCGGGACACCCGCCTCAGGAGCCCCCGCCCCGCGATGCCCGGTCCCGGGCCGATGGCCACGGCCCCCGGAATGAGCTCCCGGGCCAGCGCCCGGTCCCGCAGGTGCTCGGCCTCGCGGACACTTCGCCCGGGGACCGCATCCCGGTAGCCCCCGGTCTGGGCCTGGCGGCCTCGGACGAGGGCGACGAAGGATTCCGGCGTGGGAGCCTCCGCGGGAAGGAGCGCTTCCGGGAGGCGGAGGATCGGGCCGCCCCGGGGACTCTCGGAGACGACCAGCACGGCCTCGTCGGCGAACGCGATGGCGACCAGCACCGCCTCCCAGGGGATGACAAACGGCGGGCTCCGGCGGCCCTCGGGCCAGGCGATCCCCTCTTGGCGGAGGCTCACCGGCCGGCGTCTCGGCGTCCCTCGAACCATGGCGCCCGCGCTCACCCCACCTGCAGTCCGCGCTCCATCGGCCGGGAGAGGCGGCGGCTAGTACCCCTGCCCGGAAGTTCGAACCGGGTTTGCGCCGGTCCCGAACGCCGCTCGCGGCGTTGCGCCTCCTCGAAAGGGCGTTCAGCCCTTCCTCGTCGCCGCGCCTTGCGAGCGGCGCCCGGTCCTCGTCGGGTTCCCGGCCCGAACTTCCGGGCAGGGGTACTAGAAGGTCGTCGGCTCGAGGCGCTCATCCCAGGAGTGACCGCGGGCGCGGCGGGCGGAGGCGGTCCACCGCCGCTGCATCCCGACGACCCAGAACCAGGTGGCCAGGCCGAGCAGGCCGAAGGGCCACGCTTGGAAGAACGGCATCCAACCAGGAGCCGACCGCCCGTCGAGGATCCATCCGCCGGCGTGCCCGGCACCTTTCCGCAGTACGCCCCGAAGCTGCCGACCCTCCTGGACGTAGAGCTCCCGGTGCCGCCGCAGGGTGCGCTCGACGCGGTTTCCGGACTGGTGGGCCCGGACGTGTCGCACCAGCGCGACGCTCTCGGGGTCCTCCGTCAGCCACTGGAATCCCGCCGTCTGGCGTGTCTCTGCACCCGGGTCTGCGGGTGAGGACGGGGTCGCCGTGACCCACGCCGTCGCTTCCCCGTCGCCATCGAACACCTCCCACGGGCCGTTTCCAGCACCGAAGGAACCTTCGGGGCCCGTCCTCAGGCTCCAGCGGAGATCGACGGTGCAGCCCTCGGCCACGAGGCGCGTCGTCGGGGCGAGGCTTCCGAGCTCCCGGTCGGCCCACACAGCCAGCCCGTCCTCGAGGAGGTCCGCGCAGGACACCCGGCGAGCCGGCGCCAGCGCGCTGCCGAGATGGGCGACGATGCTCAGCCCGCAAACAAGCGCGAGGGCGGCGGGGGCACCGGCGAGGAACCAGAAGGTCGGCCGATTCATCCGTCGACCCCCCTGGCTCGAGCCGACAGGCGCCGGTCCAAGGGCCGCAAGACGGCGATGGCGGCATCGTCCGGGCAGGCCCAATCGGGGCCGGGGGCACGGCAGACCTCGACGACGACACCGTCGACGAGGCCGACCGCATCCCGCTGCCGGGCGGCTTCCTCGAGGGCCTCGACGGAGCCGGAGAAGACCGCGTGGGCCACGTACCCCCCTTCGAGGGGCACCGTGAAGGTCGACCGATCACCCCCCCGGTCGACCATGCCCGGCCCGACATCCGCCGCCCTCCGAACGGGTCGTGGGAGGTCGGGCAGCTCCGGGGTCTCGGACCAGGTCAGGCGTTCGATCACGGCGCTGGTCATCAACGGGGTGGGCTGGGCTTCCGAGAGGGGGAAGCCGTCGAGGCGGTCGCGGTCCCAGAGCAGCCGCCAGAGCGGAGCCCGGCTCACGTCCCGGGCTGCGAGGCGGGCCTTGTCCTCCGGGGCGGGGAGCGGACCGCCCAGCTGGGCCCGGGTGTCGGCGACGATCCAGTCG
>DAPKRP010000978.1:0-6077 GCA_031800515.1 Polyangiaceae bacterium LLY-WYZ-14_1
GATCCCCGGGTGGTCGCCACCTCGATCTCCGGCGCGGCGTCGGCCCTTCGTCGCCGTTCGGTCCGTCGTCGCCGGGCTTCCGCCAGGGTCACGCGGACGCAGATCCGGTCCGCCCAGGCCTCCAGGCTGCCCTCCCCCCGAAAGCGCGGGAGGGACCGCAGCACCTCGATCAAGACGTTCTGGGCGACGTCGTCGACCAGCGCATCGCCCTTCAGCAGGTAGCGCACCAGATTCCGGACGCGCGGAAGGAGCTGCCGGAGGACCGCTTCGGCGGCCTTCCGGTCCCCATTGGCCGCGGCCTCGATGCGATGGTCTCGGTCGTCCGCCGCCGCCTCCGGGACGGGGTGGCCGCTGGCTCGGTCGGAGGCGGTCGCCCGGTCGTCGGTGGCGTGCGCGTCGCGGTCGGCCATGGGGGAGGGCGGCCTGCACCTCTACACGGTACCTCTGCACGGTGGGTCCCCGAGCCCCCATCGGGTCACCGGGAGGGCAGCAGCACGTCGAGGGACAGGCCGATCCGAGGCTGTACCACCCAAAAGCTCGCCGCGCGCCGGGTCACCCCGTCCTCCGTGAGGTCCGGGGCCGGGCGCTCCGGCACCAGGTCGGCCCCGGCGCTCCCCACCAGGTCGAGCGCCGGGGTCATCCGCAGGCGAAACGATAGGCTACCGCCGATGAGCGGCCCGAGGCTTCGGCGGCGGGCGGGCCCGGTGAGCTCCTCCGGGCGTGCCGGCCCGATGCCGTAGACGACGAGGCCTCCGCGGCCGGCCAGCAGCAGGGTCCAGGCCGTCGCTCCCGGCGCGCCGCCTCCGGCGAGGAGCGGGGCGCGGGCGGTGGCGACCAGCGTCGACCGGCGTCCTCCCAGGGCCCCGAGGCGACGCAGGGGCCGTTCGGCGCCAACGGTGGCGCCGAGGCCGAACCCGAGCTCGCCGAGGTCCAGACCGGCGCCGACGGCCAGGGCGGGGACGAGGGGCTGGCTCGCCCCGTCCCAGACGAGCTCCACCCCCGCGCCGCCCCGAAATCGCAGCCGTGGCCCCGGTCGGCCCCCCGGGTCCGCTCCCCGCCGCGGCTGCTCCGAGGCGTCCGTCGGCCCGTCGGAAGGCGCGCGTCGTCGCTCGCCCCCGCTTGTCCCGGGCGTCGGCGGATCCGTCCCGTCCGCCGGAGGTCCGGTGGGGGAAGCCGCTTCCGCCCCGGGTGCCTCCTCCGCCAGGCTCGTCAGGAGTCCCCGGACCACCAGGGCCGCCGCCTCGGCGGTCGCCGAGGCCCCCCCCAGGCCCGGCCGCGCATCGATGCGACGGACGGTGACGCGCCCGCTCGGCACCTCGACCGCATGCAGCTCGAGCCGCGCTGGGCTCCCCGGGCCGGCGGTGCGAGGCACCCACCAGAGCACGACCCGGGCCCCCCGCCGGGCCCCCCGGGCCAGGGCTTCCAGCGGGGCATCTTCGCCCCCCGGGTCGGCGAGGGGCGCCTCGTCGACGGACAGCCGCCAGGGCAGGTCGGCGGTCTGACCGACCACCCGAGCCGGCAGCACCGGGGAACCGTGCGGTCCAGCGATGAGCAGCGCGGTCGGCGGCTCCGGAGGAGCTCCGGTCTGGGCCGCCGCCGCCGCCGCGGCGGGCAGCCAGAAGGCGACCGCCCAGCGGATCATGGCTTCTGGCCCTATCACAGTTGGCGTCTGGTGCTTCGGGCTTAAAGAATGCGCCGCCGTGAAGAACGACGTGTTCCTCCGGGCCTGCCGCCGCGAGCCCACCCCGTACACCCCGATCTGGTTGATGCGTCAGGCGGGGCGCTATCAGAAGGAGTATCGGGACATCCGCGCCAAGGTGAGCTTTCTCGAGCTCTGCAAGACACCGGAGCTCGCCGCCGAGGTGACCGTGTTCGCGGTGGACCAGCTCGACGTCGACGCCGGGATCATCTTCGCCGACATCCTGCTGCCTTTGGAGCCCCTGGGCGCCCCCTTCGAGTTCGGCCCCGGAGAAGGCCCGAAGATCCTCGAGCCGGTGCGGACCGGGGCCCAGGTGGATGCCCTCCGCACGGACGTCGACGCCGCCGGCGAGCTCGGTTTCGTCCTCGAGGCGATCCGCCAGGCGAAGACGCGGCTCGACGTGCCGCTGCTGGGCTTCGCCGGTGCCCCCTTCACCCTGGCGAGCTACCTGATCGAAGGCGGCGGCTCGAAGAACTACTTCGAGACGAAGAAGCTGATGCTCGGCGACGCGGGGGTCTTCCGGACGCTGATGGAACGACTGGTCGACGTGACCATCGGCTACCTGAACGCGCAGATCCACGCCGGCGCCGACGCCGTTCAGGTCTTCGACAGCTGGGTCGGTTGCCTGTCCCCGGGGGAGTACGCGACCCACGTCGCGCCCCACATGCGGCGCCTGTTCGACGGGGTCTCGAACGAGGTTCCCCGCATTCACTTCGGCACCGGCAACCCCGCCCTCTACCCGGAGATGGCTCGGGCGGGGGGCGAGGTCATCGGGATCGACTGGCGCGCCGACCTCACCGAGACCTGGGATCGCCTCGGGGACGTCGCTCTGATGGGCAACCTGGACCCCGGGGCGCTCCTGGCGGGGCGAGAGGCGCTCCTGCGGGAGGCCCGGGGGGTGCTCGACGCCGCCCGGGGCCGCCCCGGCCACGTCTTCAACCTGGGCCACGGGTTGATGCCCGCCGCCCAGGTCCCCGACGTCCAGGCGCTCGTCGCGCACGTCAAAGAGCAGAGCCGGCGCGACCGGGAAGAAGGGGCCGCGGGGCGCTGATGGGGACGGAGGCGGACGCAGAACGGGTCGACGTGGCGGTCGTCGGTGGCGGGATCACCGGCCTCGCCGCGGCCCACCACCTGCTCGAAGCGGAGAGGGATCGGACCCGAGGGCATGGGCGTCCCCTCACCGTCCGGGTGCTCGAAGGGGGGGACCGGGTCGGAGGGGCCGTCTCGACGGAGCGTACCGGCGACGGCTTCCGCATCGAACGCGGGCCCGACACGATGCTCTCGGACAAGCCCTGGGGGGTCGGGCTCGCCGAGCGACTCGGGATCGACGACCAGCTCATCGAAACCCGGAAGGACATCGGCGGAGGCGGCGCCTACGTCGTCTGCCGGGGCCGGCTGGAACGGGTGCCGCCGGGTTTCAACCTGATGGCCCCGACGGACCCGGTGGCCTTCCTCCGCACCCCCATCCTGGGTCCTTGGGGGAAGCTTCGGGCGGCGGCGGATCTGGTCCTGCCCCGGGGCAGGGCGGCTCGTGCCGGCCGCCCGGGCGACGACGCTAGGAACGGCGACCTCGACGACGAGAGCCTCGCCTCCTTCGTGCGGCGGCGCTTCGGGGGCGAGCTCCTCGATCGGCTGGCCCAGCCCCTCGTGGGCGGCATCTACGGCGCCGATCCGGAGCGCCTGAGCCTCGCCGCGACCATGCCGCGTTTCATCGAGGCGGAGCGGGACCACCGCAGCGTCGCCCTCGGCCTGCGGGCCCGCCGTCGAGAGAACGCCCGGGAGGGGGCCAGCGGGGCGCGGTACGGCATGTTCGTCAGCTTCGCCGACGGCATGGGCACCCTGCCGGAAGCCCTCGCCGCAGCCCTTGGCGACCGGGTGCAGACCGGCGTTCCCGTCGACCGTCTTCGGGGGGACTCGGATGCGGGGTACACGCTGGAGCTCGGCGGCGACCGGCCCCGACGGCTCCATGCCCAACGGCTCCTGGTCGCCCTGCCCGCCCACCGGGCGGCATCCTTGCTCGGGGACCTCGACGAAGACCTCGCCGAAGCCCTCGCCGCGATCCCCTACGGCGATGCGGCGACGGTCACCTTCGCCTGGCGCCGGGACGAGATCCCCCACCCCCTCGACGCCTACGGCTTCGTCGTGCCGAGCCGGGAGGGGAGGGCCCTCCTCGCCTCGACCTGGGCGAGCCAGAAGTGGCCCGGGAGGGCGCCGGAAGGCCAGGTGCTGATCCGCGCGTTCCTCGGCGGCTATGCCCACCCCGGGTTTTGCCGGCAGGACGACGATGCCCTCGTCGACGTCGCCCGCCGGGAGCTCGGGTCCCTCCTCGGTGTCACCGCTGCCCCACGTCTCACCCGGGTGCAGCGGTGGCTCGACGCGATGCCTCAGTACGAGGTCGGGCACCGTCGGCGGGTCGACCGGATCGACCGAGCCGCCGCCCGGCACCCGGCCCTGGCCCTCGCCGGGAACGCGTATCGCGGCGTGGGCATCCCGGATGCCATCCGGGACGGGGAGCGGGCCGCCCGGGCGATCCTGGACGGCGTGGGGACCCGGGATCGGAGCCCGAGGCCAGTCGCCGCCGCGTCCGCCTCGGCGGTCAGTGGCGGATGACCGGGTCGAGGGCTTTCGCCGACGCGATCCAGCCTTCCACCATCTGCTGCCCCGGCGGTCGGCGGGTGAGCTTTTTCTTCTGATTCAGGGAGGTCATCGCCTCGGCGAGCTTGTCGGCGCGGCGGCGCCGGAGCTCCTTCACCGTATCGACCCCGGCCCGCTCGAGCAGTTCCGAGTATTCGGGGCCGACGCCTTTGACGCGCATCAGGTCCGCCATGTTGGCCCATTTGAGCAGCTGGGCTTCCGTGAGGCCGGTCTCCTTGCTGATCTCCCGCCGGCCCGTGCGGAGGCAGCAGGTCCGCAGGAGCGCGCCGGTGGTCTTCACCCCCGCCTTCGCCAACTTGCGGCGGTAGGTCTTGCCGATGCCTTCGACTTTTTCGATCGAGTAGTTCATCCGGTTCTCCTCGGACTTGGAGGACGCCGAGAGGGTCGCGGTCATCGGGTCCACGGTCAACAAATCCGACACGGGGCAGGCGGGCACACCGCGTCCCCGCCGGAACGTGTGCGGGGCACTCAAACGCGGATCACAGCACCAGCCCGACCTGCAGCGCCACCCGAGCCTGGAGGGCGGTTGCGTCCCCTTCGTCCGTGGCGTCTTCGAAATCCGCGCACATGCCTCCGCCTGCACCGAGGCAGGCTTCGATGGCGTCCCGCGCCAGTGCATAGAAGGCGACGTCGATGGCGAGCCCGACGGTCACGAGCTCGTGGACCCAGAAGTCGAAACCGGCCCCGACCTCCGCCATGAAGCCGTCGATCCGGGGGTCGGCGGGGACCAGTTCGTCGAACTGTTCGTTCATCCATCCCCAGCCGGCGCCGAATCGCAGGTAGGGCTCGGCGATGTCGTTCGGGATGCGCAGGCCGAGGTCGAACATGGCGCCGAAGAGGTCGAAGCGGTCGTAGCTTCCGTATTGAAACCGTCCCCCCAGCGTCAGTAGAAAGATGCGAAACCCCGCCGCGACGCCAGTCGTGACCCCGGACCCGCTCACCGCGAACTCCTCCGGGGTCAGGTTGTCGAAGGCGATGGCCCGAAGGTCGACATAGCTGTATCCGAGGTCCGCCTGGAGATAGAAGAGCTTGCTCCAGGCTCGCGGGTTGTCGCCGTCGCCTTCCGCCTCTTCCGCCTGCTGGCGACGGGCGTCGTCGGCTTCGAGGGCGCGCTGCTCCCGTTCGAGCTCGGATTCGGCAGGCGGGTCCTGGGCGTCGGCGGTCGCGACACCCCCACCGAGCAGGAGGACCACGGCGACCACGGCGGCGGTGGCGACGACGGCGGTGCGGGCCGCCGGCGCCGGCAGCGGTCGGTCAGTGGAGGAGCGAGTCGTCGACGTCATCCGTAGCTCCGAGGCTCCCGGGGGCCGTGTCCGGCCGGGTGGGCAGCCGATACCCTTCGTCGAGCCAGCGCCCGAGGTCGATCACGCGGCAGCGCTGGGAACAAAACGGATAGACCGAACCCGTCGTCGACGACGACGACGTCGTCGTCCGGGGCGGGCGCCGAACCTCGGCGTCGCAGGTGGGACAACGTCCGTGCTTCGTCACGGGTTGAGTTTAACACGGCCCATGGCGCCCGCCCCCTCCGTCGACCGGGCGGGCTATGGTGCGGCGCCGTGAGCTCCGAGCCCGCCGCCCCGCCGACCCCCGCCGCCGCCGTGCCTCCGGAAGACGCCGCCGGGGAAACCTACGGCTCCCGAGGGGAGCGGGGCGCCTGGGTGCTCTTCGACTTCGCCAACAGCCCCTTCGTCACCCTGCTGGTGACCGTCTTCGGCGGCCCCTA
>DAPKRP010000979.1:0-3825 GCA_031800515.1 Polyangiaceae bacterium LLY-WYZ-14_1
GGGCGAGTCCGGGTCCGACGAGCCCGCCTACGGCGCCCGGAGCGGCCTCGCCATCAGCGCCGCAGACGAGGAAGACGCCCGCTTCGGGATGGGGGAGTCCATCGACGTCCGCCGGTCGTCCCTGGTCGACCTCGTCTACTGCTACACCCAGGAGCGCAACATCCGGAACCTCCTGCCCTGGTTCCGGGAGCGGGCCTACGACCGGGGGACGTACGTCGCCGCCCTCGAAAAGCTCGCCCAGCGCTACGGCGTGACGGACAACCCGGAAGGGTCGCTCTTGGTGGTTCGGGAGCTCCTCCGCCTCGGCCCGATGAACGAGCGGCGCCTCGACGACGCCCGCCAGCTCCACACCTCCCTTCGGGCCCAGGACCGCTACGACCGCATCGGCACCGACGCCGCCCTCCTCACCCGGGTCGTGAGCGAGACCTTCGTCCGCCAGGATCAGTCGGACGCGGAACGGCTCCGCCGGGTCGAGGAGTTCGAAGAGCTCCTGCGGGACCTGATGACCCGGGCCCAGGAGAAGATCGAACGGCAGCCCGAACGGCGACGCGCCGCCTTCGCCAGCCAGGTCGCCGACGGCTACGCCGTCTACCTGTCGAACTTCCCGGACGCGAGCGAGTACCAGCCGATGCTGTTGAACGCCGCGGACTCCTACTACGTCGCCGGGCGCTTCTACGAATCCGGGCTCCGTTCCCTCGAAGCGGCGAGCCGCATCCAGGACGAAGAGGAACGAAAGGACGTCCTCTACGACGCCGTCGTTCGCTTCCAGGACGCCCTCGGCGCCGACTCGGACGCGGACCACCTCGACCGCATCAGCGCCCGGGCGAGCCTGCGCCGGGCCGCCATGGCGCTCCTCCGGTTCCCCCTGGACCCGGAGAAGCTCCGCCGGGTGAAGTTCGCTGTCGCCCAGAGCTACTACGACGACGGCCACTTCCGGGAGGCCATCGACAAGCTCACCGCCGTCGCCTACGAGTTCCGTGGCACGGAGGAGTCGACGGCGGCGATCCGGCTCGTCCTCGACTCCTTCAACACCTTGAACGACTTCCAGGGGCTGCTCGCCGCCGCGAACCGCTTCGTCGCCGACGACGGTCCCGCGGACGAGGCGATGCGCGCGGAGATCCGCCCGATCATGGCCGCCGCGGAGCAGCGGATGCTCGACGAGGTCTCCCTCGAGGCGGCCGGAGAAGAAGGCGGCGACCTGTCCGTGCTGGTGCGCTTCGCCGAGCGGAACGAGGGAACGGAGCTCGGGGAACGCGCGCTCCTGAACGCCTTCGTCGCCGCCCGGGCGACGGGAGACACGGAATCCCTCTATTCCCTGGGAGAGGAAATGGGGCGCCTCTACCCGGAATCCGAGCAGCTGCCCGGCATGATCTCGACCCTGGGCCAGATGGCGGTCGGCCGCTTCGAGGTCGAGCAGGCCCTCGAGTTCCTCTCCCGGGCGTCGTCCTCGAACCACCCGCAGCGGATCCGTCTGCTCGTGCTCGCCGGCGAGCTCCGGGAACAGCTCGGCCAGTACGACGAAGCCCGCCAGCTCTACCTCGAGGCGGCGCGTTCCCCGGACCCCCGGGCACGGGCCGAGCCTCTCGAGAAGCTCGCGCGGATGCTGGAACGGCAGGGACGCTGGAACGAGCTCCGGAACGAGCTCACTCCCTTCGTCGACGACGGGAACCTGGAGATCAACGCCCGCCTCGGCCTGGCCCAGGTCGAATCCGGCGACACCGCCGGCGCCGAGGGCACCCTGCAGGGGGTCATCGCGGCGGGTGCCTCCGCCTCCCCCGGGGCATTGGCCCGGGCCCACTACGGCATGGGGGAGGTGCTCCTCAAAACCCTGGAGCAGTATCCGAGCCTCGATGATCCCGTGTTCATCGAGGAGTTCGTCACCATCGTCGACGTCACCCAGCAGTCCTATCTGACCGCGGCCCGTCAGGGCAGCCAGGACTACACGGCGCCCGCCCTGGCGCGGCTCTCGGCGTTGAACGAGCAGGCGGCGGCGAAGCTTCGAGGGGCGAACCTGTCGAGCCTGCCCCCGGACCAGCAGGACGCCTTCCGAAACGCGATGCAGCAGCGCGTCGCCGCCTATGGGCAGACCGCAGAGGAGGCGGTGGCCCTCTGCGCCCGGCAGGCCTGGCAGAACAACATCTGGGACGAGACGGTGCGCACCTGCCTCGGGGGCAGCGCACCGCGGCAGACCCTCCCCAAGTTCGACACCCTGCAGGGGCGCGCCCCGGGGGACCGGCTCGAGGGAGAAGACGAGCTCCGGGCCCAGGTCGCCCGGAATCCGGAGGACATGGCAGCCCTCCAGGAGCTCGGGGAGAAGTTCCTCGACGCGGGGGACCCCCATTCCGCCCGGCTCGTCTTCCAGGCCGCCCTCGAACGCGAGGGAGGCGCCGTCTTCCACAATCTGATGGGCATCGCTGCCCACGCGACGGGGGAGGAGGGCATCGCGCTCAAGTCCTTCGTCCTCGCCGCCCAGGGCGGTCTCGAGGCCGGGCGCCAGAATCTGGTGGCCCTCCTCCGGGAGCTCGGCCTGACGGAGGCGGCGGCCACCGCCCTCGAGCAGCTGCCGGAGGGTCGCCCGGGGGGCCGCACCCTGTGAGAGGGTCGCTCGAAATAGCGCTCCGGTCGCCGCGAAGCCGATGGAGAAGAACCGACGTGCCCGACCCGCACCCGACGCTGCCGCCGACCCGGACGCCCCCGGCCATCCTGGATGACCGGGCGCCCCGCTCGACCACCTGGGGCTCCTCCGGACGCTGGATGATCCTCGGCGCCGCCCTCGGCGCCGCCGGCTGCGGCGGCGGCGTCCAGGCCCTCGACCCGAAGGACACCGCCCTCCCGGAAGAGACCCGCCAGTGGATCGCCGACGCGGAAGACGGGGTGATCGCCGCCCGGGCCCGCCTGAGCTCCGCCCGGGCCGAGCTCGCGGAGGTGGAAGCCTGGGCGGACACCGCCCGCTCCGTCGAATGGGAGCAGGAAGCGCCGAAGCGCGCCCTCGAACAGCTGGCCGAGGCGCGGGTCGAGCTGGCCCGCCGGGACGTGACCTACGCCGAGTCGGTGCTCGAGCTGTCCCTGCGCAAGTACGAGCTCGCGAACGCGGAGCGCGCCGTGCTCCACGACCTGGCCACCTACGAGCTCGAGCCCATCCGGCTCCGCACCGACGCCGCCCGAGACGCCGCCGGCAAGGCCCGGGAGGAATACAACAAGCAGCGGGACACGGTGCAGGAGGCCACCGACGCCTGGTGGACGGCTTATGCCTCCTACGTCCAAGGGGGCGGCGACACGATGGCCTGGTGGACCGCCGGGGCCGAAGCCTTCACCGTGCTGCCCCCGGAAGCCTACGAGGACGACGAGCTCGCCGAAGACACCGGCCCGCCGGACGGAGACGCGGCGGACGGCGACGCCCCGGAGGACGCCGGCGAGGCGGGTGCCGAAGACGTCGACGAGGACGCCGAAACCGACGCCGACGCGGCGTCCTCCGCGGACTGAGAAGGTCCCGCCGGCCCGGCGACGGAGACCCTGGCGGCCTAGTACCCCTGCTCGGACGTTCGGTCCGGGAACCCGACGAGAACCGGGCGCCGGTCGCAAGGCGCGGCCGGGGTACTAGCCCATCCCCCGCCGACCGTCCTTCCGGCCGGGGCCCGGGGGCAACGCGGGGGACCGAACGCGGCGGACCGATCCCGCGCCGGGAGCGCCCCGGGGCTGCGCCGACTGCCCCGGGCCGCCCCGACTACTGGGACTGGAACATGAACGGATAGGTGATCTGCGCCGGGCCGCCGGAGGGACGGGGGAAGCGCAGACCCCGGATGACCCTGGCGACGCAGGTCGACA
>DAPKRP010000980.1:0-5879 GCA_031800515.1 Polyangiaceae bacterium LLY-WYZ-14_1
GGCGCCGGCGCCGGAGCGGCCGTCGGCTCCGTCGCCGTGTCGTCGTCCGCCGGGGGCGGCGCGGTTTCCTGGGCCCGGGCCCCGGCCGGGGCCAGAACACCGGCGAGGCCGAGCATCAAGAGGATGGCGAGGATCGAAAACGTGGGTTGACGCATGGGATGAAATCGTTCCTTTCGGCGCGACCCGGCCGGACCGGTCCCCCTTCGCCGGGGTAGCCCCGTCGGACCCGCGGTGCGCTGGCCGGACGCTACGTCCGGCGCCCGGAGAAGACGGCAACTAGACGGTGACAATGAAGACACGACGCCCGAGCATCGGTCCTTCGCCGTGCTGCAAAATGCCGCACGATGCGAGAACGGAATGGTCGTTGTTCGACGGGAGCGACGCGACAGACATGCGCGTTCCTTCGGGCCCGTCACCTCGAGCTTCAGTTCGGCGGAAATCCGCCGGATGCCCCTTTAGAAAGGTGGGCCGTTGCCGTCGAAGCCGTAGTAGAGAAGGGACGGTAGAAGGAAACCGGACAAGGCGCCCAGAAAGGCGCCGCCGACGACGTCCGTGGCGTAGTGCACGTCCCCCATCATCCGAAGCAATCCGGTGGTGAAGGCCACCGCCAGGGCCGTGGCGCAGGCGGTGATGTCCGCCCCTCGGCGCCCGTAGACCGGCAGGTGAAGATGGCTCGTGCAGACCAGGGACGCGCCGGTGAAGGTGTAGGCGACGTGCCCGCTCGGAAAGCTCCGAAAGCGATCTTCGTCCCGACAGTCCTCGAAGGGCTCGCCGACGAGCTGGCCGCTTCCACAGAGCCGCGCGTAGGGGCGGGGTCGACCGACCAGGCGCTTGAGCCCGGACAACAGACCATAGGTGGAAGCGAAGGCCAGGCTGGTCACCCCGAATAGCTGGAGCCCCGTGTCTCCCTCCCCACGACCCCAGACCGCCAAGCTGTCCACCACCGGCCAGGCGATCATCGTCGCCAGGAAGACGTCGCTCGTCGTCCGGGCGCGCCGACGGGCCACGCCCTCCCCCAGGCGAAGGGCATCCCGGGCCGGCTCGTCGAAGAGGATGCCTTCGCCCCGGCGACCCATCCGGTTCGGGGCGAGCTCGTTGATCAGCAGCCCGAGGGCGGCGAGCCCGACGGTCACCCCGGCGTCCACGGCGCCATAGCGCCGCCATTCGTCCTGCCAGTCGAGCTCCCGGGACTGGGCCCGAGCGGTTCCCAGGGGGCCGACCGAGCCCAGCAGGGCCAGCAGGGCCAGCAGCGTCGCCAGGCCCCGCCGCAGGGGGCCGCCGATCGCGGGGCGGCTCGTCACCGGCGGCGCCCTGCCTTTCCGGCGCGGGGGTCCGTCGGGGCAGGGCCGCCCCGGCGCCCGGGGCGGCTCGGCGCGGCGCTGCGGGGATCGTCGGGCCAGGCGTGTCGGGGGTAGCGGCGCATGAGCTCCTTCCGGACCCGAGGATAGTGGCGCTCCCAGAACCCCGCGAGGTCGTCGGTCACCTGGACCGCCCGCCCGTTGGGCGCGTGCAGGTGGAGCACGACGGGAACCTGCCCATCCGCCACCGCCGGCCCCGTGGTCGCGCCGAAGAAGTCCTGGAGCCGAGAGCCGATCGCCGGCGGCGTGACCCCCGCTTCGGCGGCGGGGGGATAGTCGACGGGCACCCGCCTGCGCCCCGGAATCGCCAGGTGGCTCGGCGCCAACCGGTCGAGGGCACCGGCGAGCTCCGGGTCGAGCAGGCCGACGGCGGCGGCGAGGATGGTGTCCCCGTCCAGCTCGGCGAGGCGGCGGCGGCCCTCGGCGACGGCGGCGACGGCCTGCCGGAGCAGGCCATCGTCGAGGGACCGGCGTCCGCCCGGGCCGTCGCCTCGCTCGACCGGCGCGGGTAGGTGGGCGGCGGTGAAGGCGACCCGGCGACGGAGCGCCTCGAGGGCGTCGGCGTCGACCAGATGCTCGATGCCCCGATCGAAGGCGGCGTCGACGAGCACCCGGGCGAGGGCCCCGGGGGGGATGCCCGCGTCCCCTTCCGGGTCCCGCACCGCCGCCCGGTCCAGAACCAGCCCGTCGTAGCGCAGGGTCCGGAACACCTCGACCCGGTCTCGGTCGGGATCCCAGGTCACTTCTACCCGGTCTTCCAGGCGCTCCGGGAACAGCTCGAGGAGCGCCTCCGGCTCGATGGAGCTCGCCATTCGGACGACCACGTTTCCGCCCCGGCCGACCTCCGCATCGACGGCGACCAGGAGCTCCCCCTGGTCGACCTCGCTCTCCTCGGCGAGGCGTCCGCCGCCACCGCCGCCGGCGAGCAGGACCTCCCGGCCGCCGGGCCGCCGCCGGCGAGCGACCCGGTCCGGAAAGCCAGCCAGGACGGCGAGCCCGAGGGCCGCTTCCTCTGCCTCGAGGCTGGCGGGGACGGGCATCGCCGGGTCGGGCGCGACGCCGGCGTCCTCGAGGGCCCGGGCGATCCGCCCCCGGGCCCGGTCGACCACCCGCACCACCCCCGGGTCCAGCCGGTGGGCGCGCAGGCTCGAGGCGGAGAGCCCATCCCGTTCCGCCGCCTCGAAGGCTTCCACCCGGGCGAGGACGTCCGAGGGCCCGGACCGGGTGGGTCCCCGCCGGTGAGCTCCGCCGCCGTCGCTCCGTGGCCCGGCCCGAAGGTCGAGCCGGAGCTCCCGCTCGGCGAGGAGGGCGGCGGCGAGGCACCCCCGGTCCCCGAGGCCCCGCCGGGTGGCCTCCTCGGCCAGCCGGGCGAGGCGGGGGTGCAGGGGGACCCGCAGGAGTCGACGGCCCCGCTCCGTCGCTTCCCCCCCTTCGTCGATGGCTCCGAGCCGGACGAGGGTCTCCGTCGCCGCCTCCACCGCCGGCCTCGGCGGCGGGTCGAGGAAGGGGAACGCGGCCACGGTCCGACCCCGGGCGGCCAGGGTCAGGACGAGGCCGGCGAGGTCGGCCCGGCTGATCTCGGGAGCCGCCCGGAGGGGCCGCTGGTCGTGGTCGTGCTGGTCGTAGAGCCGCAGGCAGTGTCCGGGTCCCGTCCGGCCTGCCCGACCGGCCCGCTGGGCCGCCGAGGCCTGGGAGATCGGGTCGGTGACCAGGGTGGACAAGCCGGACCAGGGGGAATGGCGCGCCACCCGGGCCAGACCCGAATCCACCACCGCCGTGACCCGGGGGAGGGTCACGGAGGTCTCCGCGACGTTCGTCGACAGCACCACCCGCTGCGGTCCATCGGGTCGAACCGCCCGGTCCTGCTCCCGGGGAGAGAGCTCGCCGTGCAGGACGACGAGCTCGACGCCCTGGGCGGCGGCGGTCTCTCCCAGGGCCTCCCGGGCCCCGCGGATCTCGGCGGCGCCGGGCAGGAACACCAGCACGTCCCCGGATGCCTTCCCGCTGAGCAGCAGGTGTCGGACCGCGGCGACCACCCGCCGTTCCAGGGGGCGGTCGTCCGTGCCGTCGGCGTGGGTCACCTCGACCGGGTGGGGGCGGCCTTCGACGAAACGCGCCGGGGCGTCGAGGAAGGCGGCGACGGGCTCCGCCGCGAGGGTGGCGCTCATCGCGCCGATGAGGAGGTCCGGCCGGGGGCCTTCCCGCGCTTCCCGAAGGAGCCCGAGGGCGAGGTCGGCGTCGAGGTGGCGTTCGTGCAGCTCGTCGAGGAGAACGGCGCCGATTCCCCCGAGGGCCGGGTCCGCGATGAGCCGGCGGATCAGGATGCCCTCGGTGACGAACCGGACCCGGGTTCGCCGGCTCACCCGTTCCTCGAAGCGCACCTGGTAGCCGATGGTGCCGCCCACCGCCTCGCCGAGCTCCTCGGCGACGCGAGCCGCGGCGAGGCGGGCGGCGATCCGGCGAGGTTGGGTGACCCAGATCTCCCCGCCGGGCGCGACGCCGGCATCGAGAAGGGCGCGCGGCAATCGGGTCGTTTTTCCGGCGCCGGGCTCGGCGACGAGGACGAGCCCCCGACGGCGCCGGAGATCGTCGACCAGCCCCGACAGGTGCGGGTCGATGGGCAGGCCCGGGAGCGCCGCCACTGCCCTCACCGCGCGTCCCACCGCGAAACGCTCAGGCGTGCATCTTCCGCCGACGCACCCGCTGGTTCACCAGGGCGGCGTTGTCCCCGAGGCGGCGCTTCCGGTCGGCCAGATAGTCTTCGTAGCCGCCTTCGACCCAGTGCACCTCCCCCTGTCCTTCGAAGGCGAGGATGTGGCTCGAGATGCGGTCGAGGAACCAGCGGTCGTGGCTGATGACGATGGCGCAGCCGGGGAAGTCGAGGAGGGCGTCCTCCAAGGACCGCAGGGTCTCGACGTCGAGGTCGTTGGTCGGCTCGTCGAGCATGAGGACGTTGCCCCCGCTCCGGAGCACCTTCGCGAGGTGGACTCGGTTCCGCTCGCCGCCGGAGAGGTTCTTCACCAGCTTCTGGTGGTCGCTCCCCTTGAAGTTGAACCAGCTGACGTACTGCCGGCTGGCGACCTGCTGGTTGCCGAAGTCGATGACCTCGTCCCCCTGGCTGATCTCTTCCCAGACGTTCTTGTCCCCATCCAGGGTGTCCCGGCTCTGGTCGACGTAGGCGAGCTTCACCGTCTCGCCGATGCGGATCTCCCCTTCGTCGGGCTGCTCCTGGCCGACGATCATCCGGAAGAGGGTGGTCTTGCCGACCCCGTTGGGACCGACGATGCCGACGATGGCCCCCCGGGGGATCCGGAAGGAGAGATCCGAGTACAGCCGTTCCCCTTCGAAGGCCTTGGAGACCCCGTCGACCTCGATCACGAGGTCCCCGAGGCGGGGGCCCGGGGCGACTCGGATCTCCGACGGGTCGTGGCGCGCCGTCTTCTGCTCGTTCAGCAGCGCCTCGAAGGCCTGCACCCGGGACTTCGCCTTGGCGTGACGGCCCTTCGGGTTCGACCGCACCCATTCGAGCTCCGTCGCGATCTTCCGCTGCCGCGCCTGGTCGACCCGTTCCTCCGCGTCGAGACGGGCCTTCTTGGCTTCGAGCCAGGAGGTGTAGTTGCCCTCGAAGGGGATCGCCTTCCCCCGGTCGAGCTCGAGGATCCATTCCGCGACGTTGTCGAGGAAGTAGCGGTCGTGGGTCACCGCGACGATGGTCCCGGGATACCGTTCCAGGTGGCCCTCCAGCCAGGCGACGGACTGGGCGTCCAGATGGTTGGTGGGCTCGTCCAGGAGCAGGAGGTCCGGCTGTTCCAGAAGGACCTTGCACAGGGCGACCCGCCGTTTTTCGCCGCCGGACAGGTGGGCGATCTCCTCTCCCGGTTCCGGCAGCTGGAGGGCGTCCATCGCGACCTGAATGGTCCGGTCGAGCTCCCAGGCGTTCACCGCGTCGATCTGGTCCTGGAGCTTCCCCTGCTCTTCGAGGAGCGCCGTCATCTCGTCGTCGCTCATCGGCTCGCCGAGCTTCATGGAGAGATCCTCGAACCGCTGGACCAGGGACCGGGTCCGCTCCACCGCCTTGTCGACGGCTTCCTTGACCGTCGTGGCGTCGCCGAGGTCGGGCTCCTGGGCGAAGTATCCGACGCTTGCGCCCGGGCGAAGCCAGGCCTCGCCATTGTAGTTGGTGTCGACCCCCGCCATGATCCGCAGGAGCGAGCTCTTTCCGGTCCCGTTGACGCCGATCACGCCGATCTTCGCGCCGGGCAGGAACGACAGAAAGACGTCGCTCACCACCGTCTTGTCCGGGGGGTGGACCTTGGACAGGCCCTTCATCGAGTAGATGTAGTCCGCCATCGCTCTTCGCTGCGGGCCCGTCGTCCGGAAGGCCGCCGCCTGCCCGTCCGACGGGATCGGGTCCCGACAGGGCAAACCGCGGCAGGCCGTCCTCTCGCCCGCCGCGCGCGGTCTGCCACGAGTCGGCCCCGGCCGCCATCCCGGGCAGACCCGGTGATCGGTCGAGGCTCT
>DAPKRP010000981.1:0-5328 GCA_031800515.1 Polyangiaceae bacterium LLY-WYZ-14_1
GCCCTCGAGGAGCGGTTGCCCCTGACCCCGGAAGAACGGGAGGGCGCCCGGCGGGCGGAGGCCCAGGGCCTTCCCCTGTCGATCACCCCCCACTATCTGTCCCTCATCGACCCCGGCGACCCGGAGTGCCCGATTCGTCGCCAGTGCGTGCCCCGGATCGAGGAAGACCGGGAGGTGGACGGCGCCCTCCGGGATCCCCTAGGGGAGGAGCGCCACACCGTCGCCCCGGAGCTCATCCAGCGCTACCCGGACCGGGCCCTCCTCCTCGCTACGGACCGGTGCGCGGTCTACTGCCGGTTCTGCACCCGGAGCCGGATGGTCGGGGACGGTGGCGGCGCGCGCTCCCTCGCCAGTCTGGAGCCCGCCTTCCAATACCTCGAGGCGCATCCGGAGGTCCGGGACGTGATCGTGAGCGGGGGGGACCCGCTGGTGACGAGCACCGCCCGGGTCGCTGCGCTGCTCGAACGGCTGAGCCGCATCGAGAGCGTACGTTGGGTACGGATGGCGACCCGCGCCCCGGTGACCATCCCCCAGCGCATCGACGACGAGCTCGTCGAGGCGCTCCGCAGGCACCGATCCCTCTGGCTGATGACCCACTACAACCACCCGCGGAAGCTGGCGGCGCCGGAGGCCCAGGCCGCCTGCGCCCGGCTCGTCGACGCCGGCATCCCGGTGATGAACCAGACGGTCCTGCTCCGCGGGGTGAACGACGACCCGGAGACCCTCGAGACCCTGTTCACCGGGTTGGTGGAGGCGCGGGTGCGCCCCTACTACCTGATGCAGATGGATCCGGTTCGGGGGACGGGACACCTGCGTACCCCCCTGGCCCGCGGGGTCGACCTCATGGCGGCGCTCCAGGGTCGGGTGAGCGGCCTGGCCCTCCCGCGCCTCGTCGTCGACACGCCCGGGGGGCGAGGGAAGGTTCCCCTGGGACCCGACTACGTGGTCGGTGCCGCGAGCGGCCGCACCGTGCTCCGGACCTTTCGCGGCGAGCTCGTCGAGTACGTCGACCCGCCCTCCTGAGCGGAGCTCGGGAGGCGGGCCGAGCGTGGCAGAACCGCCCGTTCTCGCCCACCCGTTGTCCGCCCCGCGACCGGGCTCCTCCCTCGACCTAGGACGGTCACGGCTGTATATCCGCCTGCGGGCGCGCCCCGCCGCGGCTACGCCACCCGCACCGAGGCCCCGCGTCGCGCGCTCCGCCCGTAGAGAGGAACGCCATGGCTGCCGTCACCCGGACCCTGACCCTTCCGCAGACCACCATCGGCCAGAAGGCCATCATGGCCGTCTCTGGCTTGGCGATGTTTGGCTTCGTCATCGGCCACATGATCGGCAACCTGAAGCTGTATCAAGGCCCGGAGAAGCTGAACGAGTACGCCGCCTTTCTCCGCACGGTCCCCGCCCTGCTCTGGGGCGCCCGGGCGGTGCTCTTGGTGGCCGTCGGAGCCCACATCTGGTCGAGCATCCAACTCGGTTCGCGGAACGCCGAAGCCCGGCCCGTCGGCTACCGTCGGAAGAAGAGCCTGGCCAGCACCTACGCGTCGCGGACGATGTACTGGACCGGGCCCATTCTGCTTTTCTACATCGTCTACCACGTGCTGCATTTGACCTTTGGCTACGGGATCCCTGGAAACGCCTACGATCCGCACAATGTCTATAACAACGTGGTGCTCAGCTTTCAGCAGCCCCTGATCGCCGGGATCTACGTGCTCGGGAACCTCGCCCTCGGCTTCCATCTGTTCCACGGGGCGACCTCGATGTTCCAGACCATCGGGGCAAGCCATCCCCGGTACGATCGCACCCGGAATCTGGCGGCGCTCGGCCTCGTCGGCGCCGTCCTCGTCGGGAACCTTTCCTTTCCACTGATGGTCCTGGCGGGGGTGGTTCAGCCGACGGATCAGACCTTTTTCTTCCCGGCACTCGCCCACTGAACGCCGCCTCGACCACCCGCCCTTCGAGCCTTCGAACCCCCGACGACGGTAGACGACACCGACATGGAACTACGCGCCAACACCCCAACCGGCCCCCTCGAGAATCGCTGGACCAAACACAAGGGGGAGATCAAGCTGGTGGCCCCCGCCAACCGGCGGAAGTTCGACATCATCATCGTGGGGACCGGGCTCGCCGGCGCCTCCGCCGCCGCCACCCTGGGAGAGCTCGGCTACAACGTCCGATGCTTCACCTTCCACGACAGCGCTCGGCGGGCCCACTCCATCGCGGCGCAGGGCGGTATCAACGCAGCGAAGAACTACCAGAACGACGGCGACAGCACCTGGCGGCTCTTCTACGACACCATCAAGGGCGGTGACTTCCGCTCCCGGGAATCGAACGTCTACCGGCTGGCCGAAGTCAGCGTGAACATCATCGACCAGGCGGTGGCCCAGGGGGTGCCCTTCGCCCGGGAGTACGGCGGCCTGCTGGCGAATCGGTCCTTCGGCGGCGCCCAGGTCTCCCGGACCTTCTACGCCCGGGGACAGACGGGGCAGCAGCTGCTCCTCGGCGCCTACCAGGCCCTCGAGCGTCAGGTGGAGTTGGGTAACGTCGACCTCTACACCCGGCACGAGATGCTCGACGTGGTCCTGGTCGACGGCCGCGCCCGGGGCGTCGTGGTCCGGGACCTGGTCGACGGAACCCTGGAAACCCACCTGGCCCATTGCGTCGTCCTCTGCACCGGCGGCTACGGGAACGTCTTCTACCTCTCGACCAACGCGAAGAGCTGCAACACGACGGCCATCTGGCGCTCCCATCTCCGGGGCGCCGCCTTCGCGAACCCGTGCTTCACCCAGATCCATCCGACCTGCATCCCCCAGGCGGGGGAATATCAGTCGAAGCTCACCTTGATGAGCGAATCCCTTCGGAACGACGGCCGGATCTGGGTTCCGAAGAAGAGCGAGGACGCCGGGAAGGACCCCCGCACGATCCCCGAGGCCGACCGGGACTACTACCTCGAACGGAAGTACCCGGCCTTCGGGAACCTGGCGCCCCGGGACATCGCCTCCCGGGCGGCGAAGGCGGTCTGCGACGAACGCCGCGGGGTCGGCCCGGAGGTGCAGGGCCAGCGCCGGGGGGTCTACCTGGATTTCGCCGACGCCATCGCCCGGCTCGGCAAGAAGACCATCGCAGAGCGCTACGGGAACCTGTTCGAGATCTACGAGCGGATCACCGGGGAAGACCCCTACTCGGTCCCGATGCGCATCTACCCGGCGAGCCACTACACGATGGGCGGCCTCTGGGTGGACTACAACCTGATGACCAGCATCAACGGGCTCTTCGCCGCGGGGGAGGCGAACTTCTCCGACCACGGGGCCAACCGGCTCGGTGCCTCCGCGCTGATGCAGGGGCTCGCCGACGGCTATTTCGTGCTGCCCTATACCCTGGGCAACTACCTGGCCAGCCAGAAGCTCGAGCCCGTCGCCGAAGACCACCCGGCGGTCAAGGACACCGTGGCTCGGGTGGAAGGTCGGTTGAAGGCGTTGATGAACGCGCCAGACCCGAAGCATGGCCCGGACTACTTCCACCGCCGGCTCGGCAAGATCATGTGGGACCACTGCGGCATGTCCCGGACGAAGGAAGGCCTCGAGCACGCCCTCGGCGAGCTCCCGAAGCTACGGGAACAGTTCCACCGGGAGGTCGCCGTGCCAAGCAACGGCGTCGCCTTCAACCAAACGCTGGAAAAGGCGGGGCGGGTGGCCGACCTGCTCGAGCTCGGCGAGCTGATGTGCCTCGACGCGCTTCAGCGGGACGAATCCTGCGGCGCCCACTTCCGGGAAGAGCATCAGACGAAAGACGGCGAGGCGGCTCGAAACGACGACGAATACACCTACGTCTCCGCATGGGAGCACACGGGCGACGTCGCGAGCTCGAAGCTGATCAAGGAAGAACTGGAGTTCGAGTTCGTAAAGCCGACGGTTCGAAGCTACAAGTGACCGTCCCTCGACCGACGCTCCGGAAGGAAGATTCATGTCCAAGGACACCATGAAGCTCACCCTGAACGTTTGGCGCCAGAGCGGCCCCAAGGACGACGGGCACTTCGAACGCTACGAAGCCAACAACGTCAGTCCCCACATGTCCTTTCTCGAGATGCTCGACGTCGTGAACGAAGAGCTCATCGAAGCGGGCAAGGACCCCATCGCCTTCGAGCACGACTGCCGGGAGGGCATCTGCGGAAGCTGCGGGGTGGTGGTCGACGGCGCGGCCCACGGCCCCTGGCGTCGGTCGACCGTCTGCCAGCTCCACATGCGGGAGTACCGGGACGGCGACGAGATCACCATCGAGCCCTGGCGGGCGACGGCCTTCCCGGTGATCAAGGACCTGGTCGTCGACCGAGCGTCCTTCGACCGGATCATCGAAGCCGGGGGATACGTCTCGGTCCGGACCGGCAGCGCCCCGGACGCGAACGAGATGCCGGTGGCCAAGATCGACGCCGACGCGGCCTTCGACGCCGCCGCCTGCATCGGTTGCGGGGCCTGCGTCGCCGCCTGCCCGAACGCCTCCGCGAGCCTTTTCGTCGCCGCCAAGATCGGACACCTTTCCGTGCTTCCCCAGGGACAGCCGGAACGGCTCGACCGGGTGCGCAAGATGGTCGCCCAGCACGAGGCCGAAGGCTTTGGCTCCTGCACCAACCACTACGAGTGCGAGGCCGCCTGCCCCAAGGGCATCAGCGTCAGCTGGATCGCCCGCATGAACCGGGATCTGCTGAAGGCGATGAGCACGGCGAAGACCGACGTCGCGGAACGGAAGCCCGGACCACGGCACGTCCCCGCCGGCTCGTCGTCTTCCTGAGCCCGGCGGGCGTCGCAGCGCTGCTGCTGGACGTGGGTCTACCGCGGCCGGCGGCGGCGGCGGCGGAGCCACCACAGGAGGAGCGCGGCGAGGACGAGTCCTGCGATCAGGCGCCCGTAGCCGTCGAGGATCGCCCGGAGCTCGTCGAAGTTGCGTCCCGCCGGATAGGCCAGCGCCAGGAGGCCCGCGTTCCAGATCAGCGCCGAAAGGCCGCCGAAGACGACTACGTCCCGCCCGGGGATCCGGCGCATACCCGCAGCGACGAAGAACACCGCCCGAAGCGCAGGCAGGAACCGATTCGCCAGCAGCCAGCTCCGAGGGCGGCGCTCGAAACGCGACAGCACCTCGTCGAGGGCGCTGGCGACGGCGGGCCGGCGAAGCCAGGCGGGGTGTCGATGCGGAGGGACGCCCCCCGCCCAGCGGCCGAAGGCATAGGCGACCAGGCTGCCGGCGAGGGCCCCGGCGGTCGCCGCCGCTAGCACCGACGCCGGGCCGAGGGCGGCGCGGGCGGCCAAAAACATCCCGAAGGCGACGAGGGTGTCCCCGGGG
>DAPKRP010000982.1:0-1893 GCA_031800515.1 Polyangiaceae bacterium LLY-WYZ-14_1
GCGGGTGAGGTCGTTGACCACGACGAGCACCCGAGCGCCGGCGGCGACGCCGGCCTGGGCACCCGCCGGGGAATCTTCCAGGACCAGGGCGGCCCGCGGGTCGGCCAGGTCGAGGACCGCGAAGGTCCGGGCGTAGATCTCCGGGTCTGGCTTGCCCTTCGCCACCTGGTCCCGGGGGACGACGGCGTCGAAGGCATCGGTCAGCCCCAGGACGCCGAGCACGTGGTCGACCTGGGGCTTCCGGGACATGGTCGCGAGAGCCGTCTTCATGCCCCGGCCCCTGGCCCAGGTGAGCACGCTGGTGGCGTAGGGACATTGGGCCCGCCGAAGGGCGTCGGGCTCCTCCCGGAGGATGCGGTCGTACTCTTCCTTTCGCACGCGGTAGAGCGTCTCCCAGGGTGCCTCCCCGGGCGCGGGACCGAGGACCGCCTCGTAGCCCTCGCCGAGCTGGAAGAGGCGGAGGAAGGCCTGCACGACCTCCTCGCTCGAGCGCCCGACGACGCCGGCATAGGCCCGATAGGCATCCGCCTGCTCGACGGGCACGCCCCCCAGCCGCCGCAGCACCCGGTAGTAGCTCTCCGCCTTGAGCGTCTCGGTCTGGACGAGGGTGCCGTCCAGGTCGAAGACCAGGGCGTCGATCGGCGGTGGACCCGCGACCGCCCCCGGGCTGTCGGCGCGCGGCCGTCGGTCTCCCGCATCCACGGATCAGCCCTCGTGCTTCTTGATGGCGTGGCCGCCGAACTTGTTCCGCAGGGCGGCGAGGACGCGATCGTAATAGGCGTATTCGTCCCGGGAGCGGAAGCGTTCGAAGAGGGACAGGGTGATCGTGGGGGCGGGCACGTCGAGGTCGATCGCCTCGAAGACGGTCCAGCGGCCCTCCCCGGAGTCCGGCACGTAGGGCGCCACCTCGGAGAGCTCCATGTCTTCGTCCAGGGCGTCCGCCAGGAGGTCGAGCAACCAGGAGCGCACCACGGATCCATGCCGCCAGATGTGAGCCACCTGGGCGAGATCGAGCTCGTAGTCGACCTTCTTCAGGATGCCCATGCCCTCGGCGTAGGCCTGCATCATGCCGTACTCGATGCCGTTGTGGACCATCTTCACGTAGTGGCCGGCGCCGCTCTTGCCGACGTGACCCCAGCCCTTGTCCGGCGCCGGGGCCAATGCCTCGAGGGCGGGCTTGAGGTACCCGACGGGCTCGTCGGCGCCGCCGACCATCATCGAATAGCCTTCCGTGATCCCCCAGATGCCGCCGCTCGTCCCGACGTCGACGTAGGCGATGCCCGCCTCCGCGAGCTCCTTCCCCCGACGGACCGTGTCCTTATAGAGGGAGTTGCCCCCGTCGATGATCACATCGTCCTTGCCGAGGTGCGGCCGAAGGCTGGCGATGGTCTGGTCCACGGGGTCGCCGGCGGGCACCATCATCCAGATCGCCTTCCGGCCGCTGAACCTGCCGCAGAGCTCGTCGAGGCCCCCCACCGGCGTCACCCCGTTGTCCTTGGCCTTCGCCACGGACGCTTCACTGAAGTCGAAGCCGAACACCTCGTGGCCATGCCGGACGAGCCGCGTGGCCATGTTGCCGCCCATCTTGCCGAGCCCGATCATTCCGATCTGCATCGTCGTCGCTGCCTTCCTGCCCCGGCGGTCGTCGTCACCGTCGCGGTCGTGATCATCGCTGTCTACGTCGCCGTCGCGGCCCGCGCGATCCACGGCCCCGCGGCGGGAGGGTAACGCGGGAGCCGCCGTCCCGCGGTCCTCAGCCGCCCGACCCGGTCAGCCAGGCGTCGATCCGGTCCTGCACCCGGTCCGGGACGAAGCCGAACTCCTCGGCGAGCCGCTCCCCGGGGGCGCTCGCCCCGTAGCGGTCCATCCCGAGGACGAGCCCGTCTTCGCCGA
>DAPKRP010000983.1:0-2110 GCA_031800515.1 Polyangiaceae bacterium LLY-WYZ-14_1
CGGGTCTTCGCCTCGCCGCTGGTTCGCCGCCTCGCCCGGGAGCGCGGCCTCGACCTGTCCGGCGTCCCGGGGAGCGGGCCCCGAGGGCGGATCATCAAACGCGACCTCGACGAGCTCCCCGGACCCGCCAGCGTGCCGGAGAGCGCGCCCGGGGCCTCGCGCCCGGCGGTCGCCTCGGGCCTCGTCGAACGCCGCCCCCCGGAGCGGATCCCGGTGAGCCAGATGCGGAAGACGATCGCCCGCCGGCTCACCCAGTCGAAGCAGGATCTCCCGCACTACTACCTGACCCACGACATCGACGCCGGCCCCCTGGTCGAGGCTCGCCGGGCCATCAACGCCGAGTTGGAACGGGACGGGGAAAAGGTCTCCCTGAACGACCTGGTCGTCAAAGGCTGCGCCCTGGCCCTGCGCCGGGTTCCTGGGGTCAACGCGAGCTTCCAGAGGGACCACATCGACCTCCACCAGGTGGTGGACGTCTCCGTCGCCGTCGCCATCCCCGAGGGGCTCATCACCCCGGTCATCCGGGACGCGGACCGCAAGGGCGTCCGGCAGATCGCCCAGGAGGTCAAGGACCTCGCCGGCCGGGCCCGGGAAAAGAAGCTGCGTCCGGAGGAGTTCACCGGGGGCACCTTCAGCGTCTCGAACCTGGGCATGTTCGGCATCGAAAGCTTCACCGCGGTCATCAATCCGCCGGAAGCCGCCATCTTGGCGGTCGGCACCCTCCGGGAGGAACCGGTGGTCTCCGGCGGTCGGGTCGTCCCGGGGACCCGGATGCGGATGACCCTGTCCTGCGATCATCGGGTGGTGGACGGCGCCGTCGGCGCCGAGTTCCTGGCCGAGCTTCGAACCCTTCTCGAGCGCCCGATCACGATGATCCTCTGACCGGAGCCGGCGCCGGTGCCGCGGGCGGGTCGGCGAGGACCCGTCGACGACGTCGACGGAGGACGGTCGCGTCAACAGGCTCCGTGCCAGCGGGCGGCACCGGCGGGAAAGATCTTCCCCGGGTTCAGGACGCCCCGCGGGTCGAACGTACGTTTGATGGACTCCTGAAGCGCGATGAGCTCTGGAGACTGTTCCCGGGGAAGAAAAGGCGCTTTCAAAACGCCGATGCCGTGCTCGCCGCTCAGGGTGCCACCGAGGGCCAGCACCGCATCCACCAGGCGGCCGATGCCCTCCTCGACCCGTGGCCAGTCCTCCGGCGCATCCCAGAGAAAGTTGACGTGCAGGTTCCCGTCGCCGGCGTGACCGTAGGCGGGCATCCGAATGCCCGTCTCCCGGGCGATGCCACGAACGGCCCGCAGCAGCTCCCCCACCCGGGACCGGGGGACCACCACGTCCTCCGACATCTTGTGGGCGGCCAGCGTTCGGAGGGTCCGGGACATCTTGCGCCGCGCCGACCAGAGCGCCTCCCGCTCCCGGGTCGACCGGGCGACCTGCACGTCCAGGGCGCCGGCGGCGTCGAGGGCGTCGGTCAGCCGCCGGGTCGGTCCGGGAAGGTCTTCCTCGTGCCCGTCGAGCTCCAGGATGAGCAGCGCCTGGGCCGCGTCCGGAAGGGGGACCGCGGATTCCGGCCGCACCACGGGAAGCGTTTCCGCATCCAGCAGCTCGACGCATCGGGGCCAGACGCCGTGTCGCAGGGCCGCGTCGATCGCGGGCGCGATATCTGCCTCCGACGAGAGGGCGGCGAGGACCGTGACCACCTGCTCCGGCTTCGGGACCAGGCGCAGGGTCAGCTCGGTGATCACCCCCAACGTCCCCTCGCTGCCGACGATCAGCGCGGTGAGGTCGTAGCCCGTGACCCCCTTCCGGGTCCGTCGCCCGATCCGCAGCACGGTGCCGTCGGCTCGCACCACCTCCATCCCGAGCACCCAATCCCGGGTGACCCCGTATTTGAAGGCGCGGGGTCCCCCGGCGTTGGCCGCGGCGTTACCCCCCAGGGTGCACTCCTGCCAGGAGCTCGGGTCCGGACCGTAGAACCACCCCTCCGCCTCGACGGCGTCTTGGAACTGGGCGGTCACCAGTCCCGGGCCGGCCACGGCATAGAGGTCTCGGCCTTCGACGCCCTTGAGGGCGTCCATCCCGACCATGCTGAGCACCAGCCCGTCCCGCA
>DAPKRP010000984.1:0-3305 GCA_031800515.1 Polyangiaceae bacterium LLY-WYZ-14_1
AGGGCTCCGACCCAAAGGGCGATCGGGAACGCCGCCATCCCGCCGGTGACTCGGTGGCCGCGGGGGGAGGTCCGGCTCACAGCTCGCCGGCTTTGGCCTTCGCCACCCAGCGGTTGATCTCTTCGTCGATCACCTGGACCGCCTTGCCCTGGAACGCCCGGAGGAGCAGGGGGACCTTCATCTCCATCTCGATGTTCGGCCCCCGGACCGCGAGGGTCCCGCCGAGCTTGATGCCTTTCGCGGAGAACTCGATCTCCGCCTCGTCGTCGCTCTTCCAATTCGCCTTCGGGTTGTACTCGGAAAAGCGCTCCGAGTAGCTCTTCCAGGCGGCGTGAAGGGCCTTCTGGGCGAGCCCGTGGTCGAGGCCGTGGCGGACGCTGTGCTTCATCGTTGGTTCCTCTCCGCGGCCGGTCCGTCCACGCCCACGGCGTCGACGGGCCGCCGCGCTCCGACCCCAACCTATCAGGGACCGCCGCTCCCCGCCGGTGACCGGGCTCGCTCCGCGGCGGGCGGCCCCCCGGCGCCCCGGTCTCCCGGGGGGGGCGTCAGCTGGCGTCGGCGGTCCGCTTCGGACGACGATTGCAGGCCAGGGTCTTCTTCCTCACCCGAATCGCGTCCGGGGTGACCTCGAGGAGCTCGTCCCCGTCGATCCACTCGAGGCCGCTATCGATGGTCAGCGCCTTGGGTGGGCTCAGGATGACGTTGTCGTCCTTGCCGGCGGCCCGGATGTTGGTGAGCTTTTTCTCCCGGGTGGCGTTGACGTCGAGGTCGTTCGCCCGGTTGTGCTCCCCGAGGATCATCCCCTCGTAGACCTCGACCCCCGGGGGGACGAAGAGCTGCCCCCGGGGCTGCAGGTGGAACAGGGCGTAGGGTGTCGTCTTGCCGGCCCGGTCGGCGACGATGGCGCCGTTCGGCCGGCGCAACATCGGCCCGGCGTAGGATTCCCAGCCGTCGAAGAGGGTGTTCAGGAGCCCCGTCCCCCGGGTCTCCGTCAGGAACAGGGACCGGTAGCCGATGAGCCCCCGGGAGGGCACCCGGAACTCCATCCGGGACCGGCCGAAGCCCGGGTTGTTCATCTTCACCATCACCCCCCGCCGATCGCCGAGGCTCTGGGTGACGGTGCCGACGTATTCTTCGGGAACGTCGACCACGACGCGCTCGATGGGCTCCTGCTTCTGGCCGTCGACCTCCCGGATCACGACCTCCGGCATGCCCAGGGCGAACTCGTAGCCTTCCCGGCGCATCGTCTCCGCCAGGACGGCGAGCATCAGCTCCCCACGGCCGTAGACCAGGAACTCCTCCGTCGAGTCCGTCTCCTCGACCCGGAGGGCGACGTTCCGGCGGGCCTCCTTGAACAGACGCTCCCGAAGATGCCGGGAGGTCACCCACTTGCCGACCCGCCCGGCCATCGGCGAGGTGCTGACCACGAAGCGGATGGTGATCGTGGGTTCCTCGACGCGGATCCGGGGCAGCGCGTCCCGGTGCTCCGGGTCGGCGACGGTGTCGCCGATGCTGACGTCCTCCAGGCCGGCCAGGGCGATGATGTCCCCAGCGCCGGCCTCGTCCGCCTTGGCCCGGCGGAGCCCCTCGAAGCGGTAGAGCTGGACGACCTTCCCGAGCTTCTCCCCGTCTTCCGTCAGGTAGGCCACCTGCCGGCCGGTGGCGATCCGGCCCCGACGGATCCGGCCGATGGCGAGGCGGCCGACATACTCGTCGTGCTCGACGTTGTGGACCAGCATCTGGAAGGGCTGGCCTTCGTCGGCGGCCGGCGGCGGGACCTTGTCCAGAATGGTTCGGAACAGGGGCTCGAGGTCCTGGCCGTCGTCCTCGAGGGAGAGCTTCGCGATGCCTTCCTTTCCGATGGCGAACAGGGACGGGAAGTCCGTCTGCTCATCGCTCGCCTCGAGGTCGCAGAAGAGGTCGAAGGCCTCCGTCAGCACCTCGTCGGGGCGGGCGTCGGCGCGGTCGATCTTGTTGATCACCACGATGATCGGCATCCCGAGCTCGATCGCCTTCCCCAGGACGAAGCGGGTCTGGGGAAGGGGCCCCTCCGCGGCGTCGACCAGCAGGATCGCGCCGTCGGCCATCCGTAGGGTCCGTTCGACCTCGCCCCCGAAGTCGGCGTGTCCCGGCGTGTCGATGATGTTGATCGTGACGTCGCCGTATCGGACCGAGGCGTGCTTCGCCAGGATGGTGATGCCCCGTTCCCGTTCGAGGTCGTTCGAGTCCATCACCCGGTCCTGGACCGCTTCGTTCGCGCGGAAGACGCCGGTCTGGCGCAGCATGGCGTCCACCAGGGTGGTCTTGCCGTGGTCGACGTGGGCGATGATGGCGACGTTCCGGAGATCGTCGCGGCGGGGAGCGGCGGTGGAATTGGTCATGGGGTCTCGAACTGCGAGGCGCGGCGGGTCTGACACGGCCCCCCCCCGGGGTCGAGCCGTCCCCCGGCGTGGCGGGGAAGCGTGCCCCGAAGGCGTAGGGCCCCGGGGAGCAGGCGAAAGGTCGCCGGCAGCCGCCCCGGGCTATCGCCGTCGACGTCGAGGAAGCAGTCCCCCTCGGCCTCTGCCCGAACCTCCCGACAGCGCTGGACGGTCACCCCCGGCTGGCGGAGGTGGGCGCCCCGGTAGATGGCCAGGCCCCGGAGCAGCTGGGCCGTCCGACCGCGCCAGGGCATCATGACGAGTTCGAAGGCGCCGTCGTCGAGGGCGGCCTCCGGGGCGACCCGCATGCCTCCCCCGAACCACCCTCCGTTGCAGACCGCCGCCAGCAGGAGCCGGGCTGGGGGCAGGGGCTCGCCGCCGTCGACGGTCAGGGTGACCGCCGGCGCCGGGAAGCGGAAGAGCCCCTCGAGGCTGGCCGCGAGGTAGGTGGCGGCCCCGCCGAGGAGCCGCCGAGGTCGGCAGGCCACGAGCCGATCCACCACCCCGCCGAGACCCAGGCTGGCGACGTTGAGGAAGATCGTCTCCGTCTCGGCCCTGCCGTCCTCCGTCGTGAAGCTCAGGTGCCCGACGTCGACCGGGACCACCTCGTCGGAGGCGGCGGCCCGGGCCGCGGCGGCGAGGTCCCCCCGGGGGAGATCGAGCATCCGGGCCAGGTCCCCTCCGGTCCCCAGGGGCAGGAGGGAAAGCGTCGCCTCCGGCGCGATGGGCTGACTCCCCTCGAAGAATCCCGCCGCCGCCTGCCCATGGCTGCCATCCCCTCCCAGGGAGACGATCCGTCGGTGCCCGGCGCGCAGCAGCTCCCGGACGAGCTCCGGCGCGTGGCCCGGGGCTTCGGTGAAGCGAACCTCGTGGGGCCCGAGGCCC
>DAPKRP010000985.1:0-5169 GCA_031800515.1 Polyangiaceae bacterium LLY-WYZ-14_1
AGGACCGACCCGGCCGCCTGCTTGGCGATACGACCCGTCTCCAGGAAGACGGTCTTGTCGCCTACCTTGAAGCTCTCGCGAATAATCATGTTTGGACTTGGCTCTTTCCCCGCGGGTGGATCGGGAGCGACCCGCGAAGGAAGGGCTCGGTCCTCGGTTCCCGCCGCCGACGACCCGTCAGGCTGGACGAAGTCGGCGCCGCGAAGCGAAGATCGAACGCGCCATCCGTTCCCGGGGCGGCTCGTCTTCCCGGCGACGCGGGATCGCGCCACCGGGTCCCGGCCGGGGACGCCTCGATCTCGAGTCGGTCCCTACTGCCGGGTTTCGGGTCCCGGCGCGCCGACCCGCGACGGCGCGACGGGCCGGATGTCAAAGAGGCTTACTTCCGGAGGCCGAGCTCTTCGATGATCTTCCGGTACCGATTGACGTCGGAACGCCGGATGTAGTCGAGGAGGCTTCGGCGGCGGCTGACCAGTTTCAGGAGCCCACGCCGAGAGTGGTGGTCCTTCTTGTGCGTCTTGAAGTGCTCGGTCAGCTGTACGATGCGTTCGGTCAGCAACGCGATCTGAACTTCCGGTGACCCCGTGTCGGCGCCGTGGGTCCGGAACTTGTCGATGATACGAGACTTTTCCTGGTGCAGAAGGGGCATGCAGGGCTCCGTTCTCCACCGGGAGGCGCGACCATCTCGTCGCGTCCCGGCCGGGGGCTGGCCCGCGGCCAGCACCCCGCCGCCCCAGAAATCCGTAGGAAATCCACGGCACCGGCGGCGAGGAACGGCGGAGTATGAGAGGGCGCCTGGACTCGGTCAAGAGCCGGGGACGGAGCCCGCCCGTCGCTTCAGGGGCGCGCGGCCTCGGCGGGCTCGTCGTCGCGCTCGTCGTCGAAGCGGATTCCCGCGGCCCTCGCCCGTTCGACCCGGTCGTCCACGGCGGCGCAGTAGGCGTCCATGTCGTACTTCCGTTCGAGGCCCCGACGCGTCATCGTCCGCACCTTGCCGAAGACGGGCCGCTCCCCGAAGGCCCGGTCATGCAGTCCGAAGAGCCAGGCGACGTTGGCGAAGGACGCCGGGTCGGCCCCGTCGAGGAAGTAGCGGTTGTTCAGCGTGAGGGCGACGCGAAAGGCGTGCTCCGGGGTGTTGGTCCAGGCGAGGATGCGCTTACCCCAGTACATCCGCATGGCGTTGTGGAGATAGCCCGTGTAACGCATCTCGTTCATCGCCGCGTTCCAATAGGGGTCGTGGGTGCGGGCCTGTTCCAGCTCGTCGGCGGTGTAGACGTGCTCCCGGTCGTCGTCTCCGTGGGCTCGGAGGGATGTGGTCGCCCAATCCGGCAAGGCGCGAAAGCGGTCGTAGTGCGGCTCGTAGAAGCAGTAGTTCACGGCGAGCTCTCGCCGAACGATCAGCTCTTCTAGAAAGTCCTCCGCCCCAGCCCCGCCGTGGCCGGCGACGGCGCAGCCGATTTCGATGGGACTGATCTGGCCGAAGTGGAGGTACGGGGAGAGCCCGCTCGCCCGAGAACGGGCCGGGTCGAGGCGGTCGTCCCCGTAGTCCTCGAGGTCGGCGTCGAGAAAGCGCTGCAGCCGCGCTTTGGCTCGACTGGTCCCTCCCTGGAAGAAGAGACTCACCGGGGGAACGTGCCAGTCGATGGCCAACCCTTGGAGGGGCTCGTCGACGTCGTCGTCCGGCGTCAGCAGGCCGTCGTCCCCGTCGAGCTCCGGCGCGGGTTTCGGAACCGGGGTCGTATCGAGGTCGACGAGAAATCGCTCCCGCTGGCACAGGAGCTTTGGCCGAATGGTGCGGGCGGCGTGCTCCCGCTTGTCCGAGGCCAGTTCCGCGGGGACCACCACGTCGGCCTCGACCTCCTCGACCGGACAAGGCGCCTCCCGGGCGACCTGCCGTCGCCAGGCGCGGCGGTGTCGTAGGTAGGCGGCGTCCATCACCAGGAAGGCCGCGTCCTCCGCGAGGGCGAGGCAGACGTCCACCGGATGCCCGCAGCGAAAGACGAATCCGATCTGGCGACGGGCGAGCTGCCCCGCCGTCTGGCGAAGCCCCTCGAGGAGGAAGCGATAGCGCCGGTGGGACGCATCCGGGTCGTCTTCCGTCAGGCCGAAGCAGACGACCAGGGGGAGGTCGAGCTGCTGGGCGCGCCGGGCGGCGTGCTCCAGGGCGTGGTTGCAGCGGGCCCGCTGCGCACGCTCCATCCAGTAGAGCACGTAGGCACCGCCCACCGACGACCGACCGTTGCGTCGATGGACGCGCCGACTGTCGACGACCTGCGAGTGTTCGACGTCCATACGAACGGACCGGTATTCACAGGGGCCCCCGGGACAATCCCTGACCAAGGGTGTTGAGGAATCCCTCGTGAGGTCGGGCGAGCCCACCGGGACCGAGGGTTGACCGGGGAGCCTGGGCACCCATCTCCCGCAGGTCATGGAACGCCTCCGATCCCTTTGGCAGACCAGCCTCGAGACGGAGCTCTGGGGGAATCCGGTCGCCGACTGGGTGGTCGCGGCCGGCACCTTCGTCCTGGCCCTGCTCGCCTTTCTGATCGTTCGCCGGTTCTTCGTCGGACGCCTCCGCGTCCTGGCGGACCGGACCTCCGCGTCCTGGGACGACGTCGTGGTCGCGGTCCTGGAACGCTCCTCGGTCCTCCTGTTCGCCCTGGTCGCCGTCGACCTCGTGGCGAAGCCGGTGCTGGACCTCCCCGCCGAGACGGACCGGGTGCTCGACGCCATCGCCACCGTCGCCCTGTTCCTCCAGGTCGGCCTCTGGGGGATGGCCGGCGTCGCTCGGGCGGTCGGTCACTGGGCCGAGGGCCAGGAGGCGGACGGGGCGCAGCGGACCGCCGGCGCGGCCATCGTCTTCCTGGCCCGGCTGGCGATCTGGAGCGTCGTCTTCCTGCTGGTCCTGAGCAACCTCGGCGTCGAGGTGGGTGCTCTGGTGGCCGGCCTCGGAGTGGGGGGCATCGCGGCGGCCCTCGCCGTCCAGAGCGCCCTTGGAGATCTGTTTGCGGGATTCGCGATCTATCTGGACCGCCCCTTCGACATCGGCGATTTCATCATCGTCGACGACGTGCTGGGGAACGTGGACAAGATCGGCATCCGGTCGACGCGGATCAGCAGCCTAGGCGGCGAGACGATCATCTACCCGAACGGCGCCCTGCTCGGCAGTGTGGTCCGCAACTACCGGCGCATGACCCGCCGCCGGATCGTGTTCCAGCTGGGCGTTCGCTATTCGACCCCCGCCGACGACCTCGAGGCCGCTCCGGGGATCATCCGGGAGATCATCGAACAGCGGGACGACGCCGAGTTCAATCGGGCCCACTTCGCCGGCTTCGCCGAATCGTCGCTGACCCTGGAGGTCGTCTATTACGTGCTGAGCCGGGACTACAATCACTACATGGACGTCCAGCACGCGATCAACCTGGCCGTCGTGCGAGCCTTCCAGGAGCGGGGTATCGGCTTCGCCTTTCCGACCCGCACCCTCCACCTGGAGGATGCAGCGACGGTCCCCGTGCGAGTGGACGGCGCTCGGGATCAGGCCAGGGAGAAGAAGGGCAACGGGTCGTCCGCCCGCTCGTAGTAGGCGAAGGGCCAGACCACGTCCCGGACCGAGCGCCGGCCGCTCCAGAAGTTGGAGGGGTGGTATTCGGCGGCCCCGTAGCCCCGGGCGCCGTCGGCGACCTCGTCCGGGAAGACCCGGGCGAGCTCGCTTCCCCATTCCTCCGGCGTCACCCCCATCCCCCGGAGCACGCTGGCGAGGAACTGGTTGTAGAGCACGCCGGGGTGCGTCTCCGGGGAGTCCGGCTCCCGGATGAAGTGCTGGTTGTCCAGATTCCGATAGTCGATGAAGCGACCCGTCGCGAAGGCGCCGGCAGCGCTTCCGGCGGTGATGACCGGCATGCAGATGTTGCTGTGGGTCCGGGCGCCGGACTCCATCACCCACATCACCAGGGAGCGGTCTAGGAGGGTGTCCCCCGCCTCCTCCTCCACCCCGTCCAGGGCTTCGCTGATGCGCAGGAAGACGTCCCGGAAGAACCGGCCCTGGGCCTCGTAGTTGATCCGCTGGAACTCCGGGTTGTGGCCCGAGTCCCGGGAACCGCCGCCGTTGTGGGCAACCTGCTCGTGCCAGTTCGTGTACCCGGGGTCGTCGCTCCAGCGCTCCCCGGCGCTGGTCAGCACCGCGACGTTGGTGGCGCCGCAGGCGAGAGCGGTGATGGCGAGATCGACCGCGTCCCGGAAACGCTCGCGCCCCTGGGAACGGTCCGGCTGGGGGACGACCCCGCAGTCGACGCGCACGGACAGGCGTCGCTCGAGGTCGAGGAGCCGTTCCATGTGATTTTCGAGCCGCTGCCGGTCCCGGCTCGACAGCCGGGAAGCATCGCCGAAGGCGCCGGTGGTCAGGTTTCGGTAGTGCTCGTAGACCCGGTCGACGACGAGCTCCGGTCGTTCCATCGCGTCTCCCGACTGGTCGCCGAAGAGGCGTTCCCAGATCGTCCGCGGGTTGGTGTCCGCCTGGACCGCCGAGGTGACGCCGCCGACGGTGTCCGCCGACGCCGCGTGGCGGATCCCGGAACCTCCGCCGTAGTTCATGGCGAAGTTGAAGGACCGCTCCTTCGCGGGGGAGAGGGCGAAGCCCGGAGACTTGGCGACGATCTGGTCGATGGTCGCCATCGTCCGACTGTGCAGGCTGGTTCCCTGGTCGTTCGCGCCGAAGTTGCCGAGCATCATGCCCCGGGTGTGACCGAGGTAGGTGGTGATGCTGAGGCCGCCCAGGAAGTTCATCTTTCCGGCCAGCGTCGGCGTCAACAGCGCCTCCGGCGCGGTCAGGCACCGGGAGAGAGTCGCCTGTCCCCCGGCCCGGTCCACCACGAGGGGACCGCTGCCGATCACGTGGCGGGGCAGGTCCCCGCCCCCCGGGTGGAACTCCTGGGTCGTCCAGTCGGAGGGACGCGCGGGATAGAGGTTGGTCGGAAAGACGCCGCCATGGTCCGTCCCGAGGGCGATCAACCTGCGCTGGACCGAGCCATCCGCCTTCGTGCCCCGAGGCAGGAGCGACGAAAGGAACGGGACGGCCAGGGTGAAGCCGCCGGTCCCGATCAGAAAATGACGGCGAGACAGGGAGGGAGGTTTGAGCACGTCGGTCATGGATCGATCGTCAAGCTCGAGGGG